>JAFLBV010000002.1:900000-1122606 GCA_017302895.1 Ignavibacteria bacterium
GAAAATATTTCGATATCTACAAATCCTGATCAAATTACAGGAAACTCCCTCCCCGCAGTTCTAAAGCACAGGGTCTATCTCGGTGACTCCCTCGATTTTGAATTTGTTACTGAAAACGGTACCCCCTTGCATGTGAAATCACACCGCCATTTAGGAAATGGCGACTTGAATTCCATAATCCCCGGTGCACAATGTTTCCTTAAGTGGGAAGACTCTTCAGGTTGGATAGTTAGTGAAAACTAAAAAAAGAGATTTTCTTTTTTATCTCGCTCCGCCGGGATTTTGGCTGTTCATCTTCTTTTTTATCCCTCTCGTTCTCATTGCAGGCTATGCTTTTGCGATAAAAGATGCATACGGTGGAATAAAGGAAGGATTCACCTTCGAAAATTTTAGTCAGGTGTTTGAACCCCTTTATCTCGGTGTCTTTGTCAGATCGTTGCTGGTCTCGTTTGGAGTAACGGTCACGACAGTGTTACTTGGATATCCTGTCGCCTATTACTTGAGTTTTACACGAAGCAGGTTAAAATACTTTTTACTCTTTTGCATTACACTTCCATTGTGGACCAATTTTCTTGTGAAGGTTTATTCATTCATCATTCTGCTAGGTGAAAACGGACTCGTAAACAATTTTCTGATCTGGTGCGGACTTGTTGATAAACCTCTGGCTCTGATCAACAATACATTTTCACTCTTCCTGTCGTTCGTTTATATCAACCTTCCTTTCCTCATTATGCCGGTCTATGCCTCGCTCGACAAAATAGACCATTCATACATAGAAGCATCGCAGGACCTTGGGGCAGGGAGAGTAAAGACATTCTGGAAAATTATTGTCCCCTGGTCGGCTCCGGGACTTGCAGCCGGAATCGTATTTGTGTTCGTTCCAACTCTCACAAATTTCCTCGTCCCCGAATTTCTCGGTGGAATAAACAACTATATGATCGGGAATCTGATCACACAACAGTTCTCGCATGCAAGAAATCTCCCTCTCGGTGCCGCTTTCAGTTCGATAATTGTGCTCCTCGTGGTTATACTCACAGCCGCTTATCTTAAATATTTCAATCCTTACACCCAACATGAGGATTCGAATGAACGGTAACGCAGGTGAAGAACGCTTTGAAAAGCAGAGTATAAAAGTCTCCAAAGGAACCGTCTTTACTGCATTTACCATTGGACTCTTCCTTCTCTTCCCCGTGATAATAACAATGATTTTTTCTTTTAACGAGTCGAACAGAATTACATCGTGGGAAGGATTCAGTCTGAAGTGGTACCGGAGTGCATTCGAGAATATATCACTCTGGGCTGCAATCAAGAATACCGTAATCGTGGCTGTTGCCAATACTTTTTTCTCTACAATTCTTGGTACACTCGCAGCATACGGGATGGCTCGATACAATTTCAAATTCAAGTCAGTCTTCAGAAATTTTATCTATATCCCTGTGATTCTGCCTGAAGTCATTTTTGGAATAGCACTGCTTACGCTTTTCAACGCACTGGGTTTGGGACTGGGGCTCACTACTGTAATTATATCTCACATTACCTTTTCTGTTTCATTTGTAATTCTGATTGTGGGTGCACGCCTCGATCATTTTGATTTTAAACTTGAGGAAGCAAGTCTCGATCTGGGAGCAACCCCTTCGGCCACATTTTTCAAAGTTGTCCTCCCTGTCATCTACCCGGGAGTACTCTCGGCAGCAATTTTTGCTTTCACTTTGAGTGTGGATGATTTTATCATCACTTTTTTTACCGCAGGAACAGGGGCATCCACACTTCCCGTAAAAATCTACTCAATGATCAAATTTGCGATCACTCCCGAGATTAACGCAGTCTCTACCATTCTGATCATACTAACCTCCATCGCCCTTGTTTCTTCATTTTTTCTGCAAAAATCGAATCTGCTCGAAAAAATCAAACCCCGCTATATAGTTTCTGTTTTTATCATTTTTACACTCGGTATTGCCTCTGTTTCCTTCTATCTCGGAAACCGTGAACAGTTGAATGTTTTCATCTGGACTGAATACATTGATCAAAAAATAATTGATGAATTCGAAGCAAAATATGATATCAAAGTAAATCTCGATTATTACAGCAACAACGAAGAGATGTTGTCAAAACTGCAGATGGGATATAACGGATACGATCTCATCTTCCCTTCCGATTATATGGTGGATATCATGCTAAAAAAGGGAATGTTGCGCAAAATCGACAAGGAAACCCTCACCAACTACAGATTTATCGACCGGTCGTTCAAATCGGGTTATTTCGACCCCAAAGGAGATTTTCATATCCCCTATGCCTATGGTTACATGGGTATAGTTTACAACAGGGAAATGGTGAAAAACCCGCCTGCATCGTGGAGCATCCTTTGGGATGAGCGCTACAAAGGGAAGATCATCATGATGAATGACATGAGAGAGGTTTTCTCAGTGGTGTACAATTATCTTGGAATGGATATAGAAAAAAGAAGTGAAGTCGACCTGGAACGGGCTCTGACGATGCTAAAAGATCAAAAGAGGCTGCTAAAGAAATATGAGAGCAGTGTCGTCCAGGAATATCTCTACTCAGGCGAAGTGTGGCTCGCCCATACAGACCTCGGTACAGCCCTGAAAATTATGCAGAATGATCCGAAATTTGATTTTATCGCTCCAATTGAAGGAACCAATATCTTCCTCGACAATATGAGCATACCCGCACAGGCACCCAACTGGCAAAATGCCCTGAAATTCATCAACTTCCTTCTCGAACCCCGGAACACCGCCCTCAACATTGCAAAAGTTCTCTACCCAATGCCAAATACAGGTGCTGTCGAATTTCTCCCTGAACAGATAAAGAAGAATAAACTCCTCTTCCCCACACCCGAACAGATAAAATCATTCACCATGCTGAAAGACCTTGGCGACTTTAACACAAAACTCGATATTGCCTGGACAAGGCTGATGAATTATTAGATTTTTTTCTCTCTCCTCATCTCCCATATTTTCATATAGGTGAGGAGATTTGTAAGAGCGTGAAGGATTGAGATTATCAGTCCTTCAACTCCATCTGTGAAACCTCGGCGGAGGATGTAGTGCTGAAGGAAGGCTGCAAGCGGATTTACTATAAAATTCAATGGTGTGGAGCGTTTTGTAAGAAAGCTTTCCTCGGCTTCAAGGGTGGAATAATTGTTGATTTTTGCAAAGGTGCTTTTAAGGTCAAAGTGGGTGTAGTGAAGTATATCCCCTTTTAGGTAACCGATCTTGCCATTCACAACAAATCCTTCATGGACTTTTCGATCCGTGAGTTTCGTTAGGCTTTTTTTGAAAAGTCGAAGTTGAAATCCGGGATACCAGCCGCACGATTTTATCCATTTCCCGTTGAAAAAAGTTTTGCGGGGGATGTAAAAGCCATCAAACGAGGGGACTGCCTGAAGTGTACCCGTGATTTCGTTTTTCAACTCTTCTGAAACTTCCTCATCAGCGTCGAGACTCAGAACCCATTCATTTGAACAGCTCCTAAGGGCAAAATCTTTCTGTTCCGAAAAACCCTTCCAGTCATTGTGGATTACTTTTGCTCCCAGAGATTTAGCGATCTCTACAGTCCCGTCCTTGCTTCCGGAATCTACCACAATTATTTCATCAGCCCAGGCAACGCTTTTCAAACAACGGGCAATATTTTTTTCTTCGTTCAGGGTGATAATAGATATCGATATTTTTTGCAAGATCAGCCTAAAAATTTCTTCCGTGTTTCAGGAGTCGGAATTCTACATACCTCTTCCCTGCCGAAAAACCTGTATCTGTTCCTGGCGATGAGGGAATAAACTCCGTTTCGAATAAAAGGGGGAACAATAATGAAGATATATAACAGTCCGAAAAAACCACCGAGCTCTCTCGCCACCCGAAGGCCGGCACTCGAACTTGTGAAATGATTTTCACCATTCAGGAGGATAAAAGTATCAAAATCTGTTTGTGAGAGTTTTAATTTGGAGAGGGTTTCCTGTCCAAGTTCTGACTGAAGGGATGCAAAACGGAATTTATCGTTTTTATCCCTGTCAATAATAAAATTCACCCAAAAATTGCAGAAATTACACACCCCGTCGAACAGGATTACAAATTTATCTTTTGGGATATCAGACATCTTCTATCCGTGAGAGCTTGATCATTTCGATTCTTCTCGCAGAGGAGCGTATGATATGAACCTTAAACAGACCGGCAGTAACTATCTCACCCTGAGCCGGAATTCTCCCCGTCTCCGCCATTATGAATCCGCCAATCGTATTGTAATCTCCATCCGGAATGCCAAGATCAAATTTTTCATTGATGCTGTCAACTTCAACATCCCCGCCGATAAGATATTCGTTATCCCCTGTCTGACGGCAGACATTCTCTTCAACATCATATTCATCTTTTATTTCGCCAAACACTTCCTCTATCAGGTCTTCCGCAGTTACGATTCCGGCGGTTCCTCCAAATTCATCTATCACAACCGCGATCGAGATTCTCTCCCTCAGGAAATCATTGAGCATATCAACGCTTTTTTTGGTCTCGGGAACATTCAAAATCTGACGGACAATTTCAGACAGATTCGCCGGCTGCTTAAAGAGGTCGTAGGCAAGCACAAATCCCGTTATGTTGTCAAGATTGTCTTCGTACACAGGGAGTTTAGAGTAACCTGATTCGATGAATGTTTCAATAACTTCCTCAAGACTGCTGTTTATTTCCACACCCACAATTTCGGTTCTGGGTCTCATTGCCTCATTAACCCGCTGATCCTGCATATCAATGAGTTTTCTGATCGCCTGTCCCTCTTTTTTATTAACATTCCCGGCATTCTCCCCTTCTTCAATGAGCAACTGCAAATCCTCACGACGAACCAGATCAAGTAGTGAATCGGAAGTTGATTTTTTGCGACTGATTAAGAGGGTGAAGTAACTCGCCAGTTTAACGAGAGGGTAGAATATCACATAAAGACCCCGCATTGGAATGGCGAAAACAAGCAACAAAGTTGTACTGAGTTCCCTGCCAATATATTTTGGGATCAGCTCGCCAAAAAACAAAATAACCAAAGTGGATATTATCAGAATCTCAAATTCATTTAATCCAAAATGATCCACTAAAAAAATGGTGGAAATGGAGGCGAAAGTGATATTCGCAATATTATTGCCGATCAGAAGTGTGGAAAAGAATTTCTCGGGATTATTGATAAAATAATGCGCAGCCTTCGCACCGGGGTTGTTCTTCCCTGCTTTTATCTCAATTTTGAGTTTGTTGGAAACTATATATGCCATTTCAGTACCCGAGAAGAAGGCACTCATCAAAATCAAAATTCCGAGAAGAAGAAGTTGTGTCTCCATCAGTATGTTCTCTTTACCTCGATACCTTCGATTTTACCGGCAAATATTTCTCCTTTGTATCTGATCTCAAGCTTAAGGTCCACTGCTTTTAAATCCTTCAATCCGGATGTGCTGTTCCGTTCCTTTGAGGAAAATCTAAAATTAATAAAACTTGATTTACCCGGTTTCTGAAGTTTGTTATCCTCGGGGAGGATTATGAACGGAAACTTCTTTATCTCTTTACCTTCCGCATATATTGTGGCATTCAAACAGACAATGCTGTCGATTTCGGGTTTTTCCCAGGCAGCAAACATCGCTTCACCTGTAAAAAGAAAACCGTTGGGGCCACCCGGCATCATATCAATCCAGGCTTCCGCCCTGTCGATCTTAAGAAAACCTTGTGTTACTGCATTTTCCACCGTTTTCCCGCTCTCCATCGAATTGCTCTCTTTCTCACAATTGCAGCATCCTGCAAATAAAACCACGAAAACCAAAACCGGTATAAATTTAAAGATGTGTAGTCTCATCATAAAACCTTGTAAACAATCAGAATTGTAGCCGAAAGATATAAAATTGCATTCAGTATTGTGGGAATATCTTTGAATAAAATTTCAATCGTGCTCTCTCCTCTATGATGAAGATAAACAAGATACATGTATCTGTAAATTCCAAACACTACAAATCCCGTTGTATAGATCAGTTTTTCAGTTCCAAATGTTTCAACAGTTCTCTGTGAAACTGTGTAAAGAGTGTAAAAAACGATTACACTTCCCGCAGAAACAGCAGATATCTGATCGATAAATCTGCGTGAATAATTCTCAAGCACTCTTCTGACCGGTACTGAATCCTGATCTTCCGAGCTGAGAAGTTCCGATTCCGACATTCTTTTCATCACCGCAAGAAAAAGAGAAATGAAAAGTGTAATAAGAATCAACCAGCTCGAAGCTTCCACTCCGATTACCACTGTTCCCGCCCAAACTCTTAAGATAAAACCGCCCGCTATTGAAAAAATATCCAAAAGCACAATGTTTTTCAGCTTAAATGAGTAGGCAGTGTTAAGCAGGATGTATAAAATTATGATGATCTGAAAATGAAAATTCAGTTTTAAGGAGAAAAGAACAACCAGTACACCCAGCCCCAGCAATACAAAAAGAGCATTTTGAACTGATATTTCACCCGCCGGTATGGGCCTGAATCTCTTCTTCGGATGCAGCCTGTCCCTGTCCTTGTCAATAATATCGTTCAGGACATATACAATGCTCGAAGCAAAGTTGAAAGCTACAAATCCTAAAAGTGAGAGAATCAGATCATCAGCATTAAACAGTTTTCTTGAATAGACCAGGGGCACAAACAGGAAAACATTCTTTATCCAGTGTGGTGCCCTGATCAATCTCAGATATTTTTTGAATATCAAAATACCGCTTCTTCCGTATATATTCCGAATGGTTCTTTTAATACATCTATCATCTCGCCGAGTGTAACATAGTTTGCCGCGGCTTTCACAAATTCGGGCATCAGATTGTTCCCGTTTTCAGCAGCATTCTTGATCGCTTCGAGTGAAGATTCAACTTCCGCACTGCTTCTTTGTTGTTTCAGTTCGGCGAGCCGTTCCCTTTGAACTTTTTCCACTTCGGGAGAAATTGTCAGAATGGGAATATCAATTTTCTCGTCTGTCTCGACAAATTCATTTACACCGACGATTATTTTTTCTTTTTTATCCACCTCTTTTTGGTAGGCATAGGCGGCGTCGGCAATCTGTTTTTGGAAGTAACCCGTCTCAATGGCAGGAATTACTCCTCCGAGAGAATCTATTTCTTCAAATATTCTGTTTGCTTCTGCCTCCATTTTGTCTGTCATCGACTCAACCATGTAGCTTCCCGCAAGCGGATCGACAGAGTTGATCACTCCCGTCTCATAAGCTATCAACTGCTGGGTTCTCAATGCAATTTTTACCGCTTTTTCGCTCGGAAGTGCAAGTGTCTCATCCATGGAATTGGTATGAAGTGACTGAGTACCTCCCAAAACTGCGGCAAGCGCCTGAAATGCAGTTCTGACAATATTGTTCTCAGGCTGTTGTGCGGTAAGTGTACACCCTGCTGTCTGGGTATGGAACCTCAACCACCAGCTTCTCGGATTTTTCGCTCCGTATTTTTCTTTCATTCTCTTTGCATAAATTCTTCTTGCAGCCCTGAATTTGGCAATTTCTTCGAAGAAATCAAGGTGTGAATTGAAGAAAAATGATATTCTCGGGGCAAATTCATCGATGTCCATGCCGCGCTCCATACAGGCTTCGATATAGGCAAAACCATCGGCGAGTGTGTATGCAAGTTCCTGAACAGATGTGGAGCCCGCTTCCCTGATATGATAACCGCTCACGGAAACGGGATTCCATTGCGGCACTTCATTTGTGCAATACTCAATCATATCCACAATTATCCGCATCGAAGGATGCGGGGGATAAATATATTCTTTTTGTGCTATGTATTCCTTCAAAATATCATTCTGAAGTGTACCTCTGAGACTCTTAAAATCTACTCCCTGCTTCTGAGCAACAGCGAGATAAAAAGCAAAAATCATTGCCGCAGGTGAGTTTATTGTCATTGAGGTGGAAACCTTGTCCAAAGGAATTCCCTTAAACAGTATCTCCATATCCTTCAGGGAAGAGATCGAAACTCCACAGATCCCCACTTCCCCTTCACTCAAAGGTGCATCAGCATCCCAGCCCATAAGTGTTGGAAGATCAAAAGCAACCGATAGTCCTGTCTGACCATTTTTCAACAGATAATGGAATCGCTCATTTGTATCCTCGGGTGAACCAAATCCGGCAAACTGCCGCATGGTCCACACTTTTCCCCGGTATCCGTTTGGATGAATTCCTCTGGTGTATGGATACTCACCGGGAAAACTCAAATCGCGATTGTAGTCAAAATTTTCTATGTCATGTGGACCATACAGCACCTTAACGGGTTCACCGCTCACCGTGGTGTACTTCAGTCCCTGGTCTTTCGAACGGGCAACCTTCTCGTTGTACTCGTTCAGCTTTTCGTTGTAAATCGAATTACTCATATTGATCTCCTGTTTTTTGTTCCGTTTTTCTTCCTACTCCCAATTTCAAAATTCAGCCGTCAGCCATCAAGAATTCAATGCATTCAAAATTAATCCCCCTGTGGTTTAAACCACAGGCTATTGGTATATCGAATTTCAAACTTCATACCTCAAACTTCTGACTTCCTCTTTCAGCCTTCAGCCCTCATACTTCAGCCCTCATACCTAATACCTAATACCTAATACCTAATACCTCAAGAAGTTCTCCCAAACCTTCTGTCGAACTCATCGAGTGAGATTTTCAAAACGACTGGTCTTCCGTGTGGACAGACATAGGGATTCTCGGTTGCAAAGAGTTCATCAATCAGCCGCCGCATCTCTTCCTGCGATAGCCGGTCACCCGCTTTGATTGCGGCTTTACACGAGAATGATTTTGCCATGTTTTCGGTGGCATCCAAAATTTTCTCTTCCCTGTTCTCAATATACTGATCAAGAATTTCCAAAAGAATCTTTTCTTCCTCACCCGTCTTCACCTGTGAAGGAATGCTTTCAACCACCAGATCTGTTTTGGAAATTACTTTTACGATAAAACCCAGCCTCTGAAGATATTCCTGCAACTCCTTAACGAGCATCACCCTCGCGGGATCAGTGTGAATCACTTTAGGGAAAAGGAGCTGCTGAAAAAGGGGCATCCCTCTCGTCAACTGCTTTTTTGCCATCTCATATAAAATTCTCTCATGGGCCACATGCTGATCAATTATCATCAGACCCGTTTTGATCTGGCACAATATGTATTTGTTGTGCAACTGAATGATAAAGGGAGTCGAATCAGTTTCCGCAGTGTCAGCAGGTATTCTCTCAAATATCTTCGGAGTGTAGGCATCCACATTTTTATCGCTGTATGACCCTCCGCTGACTGTCTTCCCTCCAAAAGCATTTGCGTTTCCCTGACCATCACCCGAACCTGCATCTGCAAATGGATGATTCTCGTCATCGGTCTCTTCACCCGTTTCAACTCTCCTCGAAATGGCGCCAAATATCAGGTCGATATCGCTGTCATTTATCACGGGTCGCTTTGGCATGGAGGAGGAACCTGACCGGAAATCTCTCTCCCCGTTGTTTGCAAATCGTTGAGTGTTTTCGGGTCTGTCACTGAAATCACTTCTTTGCGTTCTGGAATAGTTGTCAAAACCAAGTTTTTCGGTCTCACCAAGACTGTTCACCGTAAAAGAAAGGGAAGGTACTAGATCAAATTCGCCCAGACCTTTTCTTACAACGGCACTCACAAAGTTATATATATCCTTCTCCTCGTCAAATCTCACTTCGAGTTTTGAGGGATGGACATTTACATCCACCTTGGCAGGATCAATCTCGAGAAAAAGAACAAAGAAAGGATAATCCCCCTTCTCAAGGAAATTTTCATAAGCATTAAAAACTGCAAAATTCACCTGCTTCGACGAAACGAACCTTCCGTTCAGAAAAAGATACTGGTCTCCCCTTGCCTTCTTAACAAGAGCAGGCTTACCCAAATAACCTCTGATTGAAAGATAATCGGTTTTTTCTTCAACAAATATTGTGTTGTTTCTTACTTTATCGCCAAAAACCTGTGCCAGTCTCTCGTCAAGTTCACACGCCGGGAAATCATGCACGAGGGAATCATCCGTAAAAAATTTAAAACTTATATCGGGTCTTCCCAACGCAAGTCTCTGAAATACATCAATTACATGCCGCAATTCTGTAGAATCAGACTTTAAAAAATTTCTTCTTGCGGGAATATTGTAAAACAGATTTTTTACACTTATATCTGTTCCCTTAAAATACCCACCCTGATCCTTCGTGATCGTTCTGCTGTCATCTATTTTAATTACAGTAGAAAGTTGCTCATTGCTTGTTCCCGTTTTCATCTCAAACTGTGCTACAGCAACCATCGAACTTAATGCCTCTCCCCGAAATCCCAGAGTTGTTATCGCATCAAGATCACTCTCCACCACAATCTTGCTTGTGGCATGCTTCATAATGGAAACCAGAGCGTCCTCTTCGGTCATTCCCTCGCCATTATCGATCACTCTTATGAGAGTTCTCCCGGCATTTTTTATGACGAGTTCGATCTCCGTGGCACCGGCATCAATAGAGTTTTCCATCAACTCCTTTACAGCCGATTCAGGCCTCTGGATGACCTCACCCGCCGCAATCTTGCTCGCTATATTCTCAGGTAAAACTCTTATTTTCATCTTTTTTGTCTTTTTGCGCTCTTTGTGGTTTCAGATAGTTACACGGATTACACGGATTTTACACGGATTTCACGGATACTTTCTTTGCGTCCTCTGCGGTTTCAGATAGTTACACGGATTACACGGATTTTACACAGATTTCACGGATACTTTCTTTGCGTCCTCTGCGGTTTCAGATAGTTACACGGATTACACGGATTTTACACAGATTTCACGGATAGATTTTATTATCTCTCTGTGCTCTCTGTGTGCTCTGTGGTTCCATCCCCCTTTGCGATCTTTGCGTTCTCTGCGGTTTATTCTATAACCGAAGTTCCGAAGTTCTCTCGTACCTTGCAATTACAAACTCATCCCGTGTTTCACTGCTCACAAGGTCCCACTCCTCAAAGCTAAACCGCGGGAAAGTCACCTCTCCTTCGGCGGAAAACCTCATCCACGAAATTATCATCTCATCCACCAGTCCTTTTTCGAGAACCTGCCGGTAAATTTCACCCCCGCCTATTATAAACATTTTTTCTTTGGAAATGGTGCTTGCATATTCGAAGCCCTCCTCAAGTGAATGAAAGACCTTCACTTCCGGATATTTTGGATCAAAGTTTTTATCGCGGGTTATAACTATATGTTCCCTGTCACGAAGCGGCTTTTTGAAAAAACCGTATGTTTTTCGCCCCATAAGAACGGGATAACCGATGGTGGTAGCCTTGAAATGGTCAAAATCCTCTTTTACATTCCACGACATGTCACCGTTGGCTTTGCCGATTACGAAATTATTTGCCACAGCGACAATAATTATTCGCCTCAAACGGCAACCTCAAATTTAATCGCAGGGTGACTTGTATATCCAATAAGTTCAAAATCCTCGAATTTCAGCTCATCAATCGGTTTTTTGGCAATTTTAAGTGTGGGAAGTGGAAGGGGCTCCCTCTCGAGCTGTAATTTCAATCCTTCGAGGTGGTCATACTTCTCCTGCGGGGTTCCTTTATCGGCTACATATATATGAGCATCTATAATGGTGTGACTGAAAATCCCCGGCTCAAGTCCCGTTTCATTTGCGATTATCATGGTGAGCATCGAGTAAGCCGCAAGGTTGAAAGGAATTCCGAGAGCTATGTCCCCCGACCTTTGAGTGAGGTGGCAGTTCAGTCTGTTCCCCTGCACATTAAATGCAAAGGTGTAGTGACATGGAGGAAGTTTGCTTTTTGTGGCATTTCCCGGTTCCCAGGCTGTTACAATCAGTCTGCGGCTGTATGGATTTCTCTTTATTTCGTCAATTATATATCTTATCTGATCAACCTGTCTTACCTGCCAGTTACCGTTTTCATCCATTTCAGCGGAAGGAAATTTCCTCCAGTAATAACCGTAGGCGGTCTCAAGATTTCCTTCCTCGTCAGCCCAGGCATCCCAGATTTTTGTATGCTGCCTCAAATTCCTGATGTGGTCTTCACCCGAGAGATACCATAAAACTTCGTGTAAAAGAGATTTCCAGATCATCTTTTTGGTCGTCAGAAGCGGAAATCCTTTTGAAATGTCCACACGATAATTTGCCGAAAAATATGATATCGTATCAATTCCCGTCCGTGATGGTTTACGAACTCCTTCGTTCATTACAAGACGGACAAGGTCCAGGTATTCTTTCATCTTTGCTGTTCTGTTTTGAGGGATTTAAGAAAAAATTAAACCGCAATTTACAAAATTCGGGAGAATGTCTAATGGCAATAAATTCTGATACTTCTCAACTTTCAGGTCAAATCTCCATTTCCCCCTCCCCTGTTAACCTGTAATCATAAAGTGAAACCCTTCTCAAATATTAGAAAGATAATAATGAGATTTTTGCCGAAATTGAGAAAAACGGTCTTCTCAATATTATGAATAACAGGAATATTAACAGAAAAACCATTTGGCACACTATTTGCTTAAGAGAATAGAGTGAAACTACAGAAACACATAAACGGGAGACAAAAGTACTAACATTGTACTACCCCGGGAGGAGAAACAACAGCAGAGAAAAAACAGAAAAACCAGGGATTGAATAACGATCCCACATTAAATCCCCTTTTGAAGGACGACTCGAAGCGTGCAGGAACAAACCACATTCCGATATTTTCTTCCATACTCCCCTCCTTTAAGAGCTGTACAGGGCAGTTCTCCCATTGAACAGCCTCAATCTATTTATAAGTCAAATTTATCTGACTGAAACATTTATTAAATTGAGAAGATGCTTTATATGAGAAACAGAATTTTATCAGTAATGATTTTAGTTGCCCTGATGAGCCTGGCAACAGAAGCTCAGCTTACCAGAATAGTCTTCAAAAAGTGGGGTAACTATACCAGAATGTTGGGAATTAAAGCCGGGGACCAGAATGGAGACGGAATCAACGACTTCTGGCTTGGGAATCACGATTCTACCGGAAAGGGGTATCTCGAATTGTATTATGGTGGTGATCCTGTGGATACAATTCCCAAGATGAAATTGAGATGCATCGTTAGTTCCAGTTCAATTGCTGCAACAAGTATCGACTTAAATGGTGACACATATAGCGACTTGATTCTCCACCAGCAGCATGGTGAAATCCCCCCGGTGTTGAGGGTCTATTTTGGTGGACCGCTCCTTGATACCATACCCGACATGGTGATTCCATTTCCCGACACGCTTGCCAATTTCGCCATTATATATAATTCAACAAACAGGTGGATCGATTACAATGGTGATGGGCGACAAGAGCTTGTTATAAAGTATCGGTATTCTTATCCTGACAATCGGCCGTTTCTTGCATTCTACAAAACTGGTTCTGAGTTCACAGGCGAACCTTTCAGAAAATGTTATCTTGATTCCAATTATTACATGAGTGATTATTTTAAGTATGAAATGGGGGATATAAATGGTGATGGGTGCACGGATATTTTTGAACTCGCCACTGATCCCGATAACCCCGATAACAATAAACTTCATGTAATCTACGGGAATCCTGCATTCAACTTTGATGATCATTTTGTATTTCAATACAGCAGTGCATATACTGATTTCAGCGAATGGACAGAACTTTTCCCTGACATGGACGGAGACGGAAAGGATGATTTCCTTCATTTAGATTATACGAACCAGTATCCCTATTGGATAGATACAAAAATAACAACAGGTGGTTACCCTCCGTTTGAACATAAACTCGCCTGGAGGGGCTTCAACAGTCAGGAGGCAGGATTTGCATCCTCGCAACCATTACCGAGCCCGGGAGATTTTAACGGTGACGGTAAACCGGAATTTCTTCGGAGTATTGGTTACAGTGAGTGGCTCTGGCTGGGGGGAAATCCTTCAGGGAGAGATATGGTGGCGGATCAGAAATTTTACGGTTACAACGGCAGAGGGATGATCGGGGATGTTACAGGTGACGGGGTTGATGATTTTATCACTTCAACCATTACCAACCCATCTATTATTGAACCGGGTTTTGCTGTAATATTTGCCGGAGACAGAACATTTGTTTCTGTTAATGATGGAGAGGAACCAACCGTACCCAAAACAATCAATGTTGAAGCATTTCCCAACCCTTTTAATCCGTCAACAAGGGTAAGATTTACTGTTCCGACAGCCGGAGTAGTAACATTAACAATCTTCTCGTTGTCCGGGGAGGAACTGGAAAAGCGGGAACTTGGAGAGCGACATCCCGGCAGTCATGAAGAAGAAATAAACCTTAGTTCGAAAAACGCTGCATCGGGAATCTATTTTGCAGAGATTACCCTGAAATCAGGCACTGATGTGAAAAAAGAGAGAGTGAAACTTCAACTATTGAAGTAGCAGAGTAGCGAAGCATCAAAGTAGCATCATAAATTTAAGGCTGCCCTGGTGTAATTATCGGGCAGCCTTTTATTTGTATTATGGCAACATATAATCTGTCTTTAATCTTGAGCCAATATTTTTACAATATTCAGCAAAACTAAATGTAAAAAAATATTTTTTTCCCCTCTTGACTTTAAATAAAATTATGTTTACATTAAATAAAGCTATTTATAATTTATTCCCGGAGCAAACGGAAACAAGCCCATACTAAAAAAGAAGAGTAAAATTCTCTTCCGGTTATTAAGAATCAACCTTTTCAGGGTGTTATCAGGGATAACTCCATTTTTCACATCTCTCATCCCACCCCGGTTAAGCGCACCAGGCAAAAAAATGGTTTACTTTACCATTTAGCTTATCAATTATTGGCAGGACTCATCGTCCGGAAATTAATAAATTAATCTAGAGATTAATATGAAAAAGATAGTCTTAATTTTATTTATACTCGTAATAATAACCCCCCCCATATATATGGGCAAATGGGTAAAACAATATTTCCTTACATCTCCTTCTTTGATGGATATGTAAATTACAGGATACAACCTTACAACTGGGGGCAAGCATTCGACCCTCAAGATCTTCAAATCAGTACAAAGGAACTCAGCACAATGATGGATACCCTTGGCATCACTCATTCTGTTTCATGGGCTGATCAAACAAGTACTGTCCCGAGTGATTACAACCAGCGGCGTAAAATCAAAAATTATGAAGGATATTAAAGATGAAGCACTTCGTTAAATCAATAATTATAACGGTGGTGCTCTGCACCACCGTCTATTCACAGTT
Organism: Ignavibacteria bacterium; assembly: GCA_017302895.1. Taxonomy (NCBI): domain Bacteria; kingdom Pseudomonadati; phylum Ignavibacteriota; class Ignavibacteria; species Ignavibacteria bacterium. The sequence continues at coordinate 915,200 of JAFLBV010000002.1, forward strand.
GGATTCAGTTGTGTTTGTTAAGTGGGGGTGGCATATAAATACACCATTTCGTGTTTGTGATGATCAGAATGGGGACGGATATAACGACATTTTAATAGCAGATGTTGATAATGGAATTTCGAGTATTAAAATTTACCCCGGGGGTCCATCAATTGATACTATTCCATTATGGCAAGTAAAAATTGATTTTACTGGAGTAACTATTGACATAAACGGGGATGGGCATTTGGATATAGTTACTTTTCCCTATGTGGGAGCAAGCCATCTGGCAGTTTATTATGGTGGTCCTCTGTTGGATACAATCCCTGATTATTTAATCCAGTTTCCTGTTCCCTCTACTGCAACGGGATGGATTGTAAATAGTGCGGGTTCAAAAATTGACATGAACGGAGATGGAATTGAAGAACTTGCATTTTGGTATGGACAATGGCCCAATGACACACTCTATTTTTATGAAACAGGTTCAAAGTTCACGGGTGCACCAAAACAAAGATACGCAGGTGAATTGTTTAATCAAAAAATGGGAACGAGATTAATGTTTGGTGATTTAAATGGAGATGGATGTTCTGATTTATGGATAACATTGAATGATCCATCAGGTAATTACACCAAATCGAGATTTAATGTAATTTATGGTGATCCTGAATTTAGTCTGACAGAAAGATTCAGTTATCAGCATGACGGGACCGGTTACATAATGGACGGATTAACTATTGCTTCAAGGATAATCTCAGATTTTAACGGTGATGGAAAGGATGACTGGCTTAATCCAAACAATGGGCAGTATATCTACTTTTATGGTAATATGGTTAACAGTGGCGGGTATCCACCAACTGAGTTTCCAACTGCGTACAGAGGACTAAATACACAGGACAGGGGAGAACCTAATGGTTTTAATATGAATATCGGTGATGTAAATGGTGACGGGATAAAGGATCTGATGCTCGGTATTGGTTATGATGCACAATGGCTGTGGCTCGGTGGAAAGCCCACTGTTGATAACATCGCCAACATAAAGTTTAATGGAGCCACAGGAAGGGGATTTGTGGGAGATGTAACAGGAGATGGAGTTGATGATTTAGCACTTGTATATGATTATGACGGTAATTCTACGGGATACGGCTATGCAGTAATAGTGGCGGGAGACAGGAATCTGGTATCTGTTCAGGATAATAATCCCTCTTCAGTTCCTTCATCTTTGAAAGTTGAGGCCTATCCCAACCCTTTTAATCCAACAACAAAAATAAAGTACACACTTACCACAACGGGTTTAGTGTCACTTTCAATAGTTAGTGTATCAGGAGAACTGATTGAAAAACGGGAACTCGGCGAAATACCTCCCGGAAGTTATGAACAAGAGATAAACCTCGGTTCGAAAAACGCAGCATCAGGGATCTATTTTGCAGAGATTACCCTGAAATCAGGCACTGAGGTGAAAAAGGAGAGAGTGAAACTTCAACTATTGAAGTAGCAGAGTAGCGAAGCATCAAAGTAGCATCATAAATTTAAGGCTGCCCTGATGTAATTATCGGGCAGCCTTTTTCATTCGCTTTCATAAAAAGTATAAAGGCAGAATTCAATTATTACTTCAACAGATTATCAACTCTGATCACATCGGGTACATTTTCGTCGCCAAGCAGGTAGGATGCACCTTTTCGCAACACAGGCAGGTTGATATTAAGTGATTTTCTACCATCTTTCCATACGAGAGCGGTTTCGGAGTAAATGAGTTTCTTGTTATCACCGTTTATTTCATAAATTCGAACGGGCAACGTGAGTCTGCCTTTGTTTTCAACCACAACCGCCACTTCACCATCACCGGCTCCCTTCCCTTTTGTTTTATCTCCGTCGATTAAACTGAATTTCAATGACATGTCGGGATAATCCCAGTTAAAAAACCATGATTTAAAATACCAGCTAAGGTCTTCACCATAAAAACCGCTCATGGTATTAAAAAAGTCAAAGGGCATGGGGTGCTTTCCGTTCCACAATGAGATATAATATCTCATGGCTTCACGGAATTTCTCTTCACCCATAATATCCTGCAAAAAGAGATAGGCGAGTGAAGGTCTGTTGTAGGCTGCCATTCTGTAGGTTTGTCCTTTAAGTTGAATTGAAGGTACCATAGGCGGCACTTCAAACTCTCGTCCGGCGAGTTCGTCGAAAGCCTTCATCTGGTTTGCTACCGGATTGTATTTCCCGACTTCTTTCTGAAATTTGTAAGGAATCATTCTTGCCCAGCCCTCATCCATAAAAGCATACTTCACTTCATTTGTTCCCATAAAAAACGGGAAATATGTGTGTGCTATTTCGTGCGAAGTGAGCCCTACGGCCGAGGCATACGAATTTTCGGACCCGTCGTTCACCATCATCGGAAACTCCATGCCCCCCTGACCATTAAAGACAGTCATCACAGGGTACGGATAAGGGACACCCGGCAAATCTTCCGAAAAATAGTTTATTGCCTTAACTGCAATGTCAGCAACCTGATAAAAATCTTCCGAATTTTCGTTATAAACTGCTGATACAAAAGCTTTTCTGCCTGTTTTTTTATCCACAATCATGGTTGAAGCATCCCATAGGTAATCAACTGCAGAAGCGAATGCAAAATCAGGAACGAATTTGGCTTTATAATAAAAAGTGTTTTTCCCTTTTTTCGACTTCAGGGCGGTTTTGTTCTCTTTTGTGATGATGTTTACAATCTTTTCAGAGTTCAAAGCCTTTTTCCATGAGTCAAGAATTGCATCTGAATACACTTCTGACGGGTTTTGCAATTCTCCGGTTGCCCAAACAAGGAATCCCTCGGGAACGGTAACTTTTACATCAAAATCTGCGAAATTATTGTAGAATTCCTGATTCATGGTGTAGTTTTGCATGTCCCATCCCTGAAGATCATCATAGACTGACATTTGCGGGTACCAGTAGGCGACAAAGAGGGTTGAATCGCTGTATTTCCCCATTCTGACTCTGGATATCTCCGGAATTTTAGCCTCCCACTTCATTTCAAGCGAAACCTTTGCACCGCTTAACAACGGTGAATCGAGACTGATCGTCATTAATGTGCCCGACCTGTTAATCACCCCGCTTTTTAAATCAATCTCCACACCATCAATTTTCAGGTCGGATATTACAGTGCCGTCATGCACATCTTTTGGATTGATCTGAAAATCCCTCGCTACCCCCTTTTTAAATGCATCCTGATATAATCTCAGAACGAGTTTTGTGAGGTTTTTGGGAAAGTTGTTTTTATACTCGATATTGATTTTCCCTCTGACCACCCCCTCGACGGGAAACAATTCCGCATCGATTTTGTAAGCAACATCGTTCATCACATAATTTTTTCCCGGTTTTCCCTCCGGAGTTCTAAATCCGTTGTTAACCGCCTCTCTGATATTCAGGGGCATATAATCATTTATTTCGAAGTTCTGGGCTAAGCCTGCGAATGACAGGAGAATGATTAACGGAACGATTGCAAACCGGAACATTGTGTCAGTCCTTTTTGGAAATGGAGTCTAATTGATCATAAAAAGCGGGATTCGAAACCGCAACACACTCTGATTGATTTACTTTCCCCCCCTGATTCAGAAGTGCCGCAAGAATTGAAAAAGCCATCGCGATTCTGTGATCGCCGTAGCTTTCAAAAAGGGCAAAATCATCCAAATCCTTTCCGTACAAAAGGAATCCGTCATCATACTCTGCCACTCCCGCACCGCAGAACTGAAGATTTTTCACAATTGCGGAGATTCTGTCTGTCTCTTTCACTCTAAGTTCTTTTGCATTTTTTATCTGAAATCCCCCCTCTGCAAAAAGTCCGGCAATGGTTAAAGCGGGAATTTCATCGATAATAAGGGGAATCTCTTCAGGGTCAATTTCTATATTTATAAGGTCGGATCTTTTAACAAAAATATCGCCCGACTTACCACAGTTTCCCGTCTCTTCCCTGTCCACAATTATTTGACCACCCATTCGTTTCAGAATTTCGATCGCCATTGTCCGCTCAGGCGTAAGAAGAAGATTTTTGATTCTGAGGGTATCCCCCGCTATCAGGGTAAGAACTATGAAGAACATCGCACTTGAAACATCACCCGGAACTGTAAACTCTCCCGGTTTTGGATAGTATGCTTTTGAAACGGTCATTACTTTTCCCGAGGGGTGTGCCTCCCTTGGAATCCCGAGCATCTCCTCGGTATGATTTCTCGTTTCAAAAGGATCAATCAGAGTCAGTTTGCCTCTTCCGAGATGGAGCCCCGCGAGAATCAGTGCACTTTTTACCTGTGCACTCGCCACTTCAAGAGTAATCTCAGCCGATTTGAATTTCCCCTTACTGACCGTCATCGGGAGAGTGTTGCCCGTGAGCTCAATTTTGGCACCAATTTTCTTAAGGGGATTTGCCACCCTCTCCATCGGTCTGCTCCTTAGGGAATCATCACCCGTGAGGGTTGACTCGAAATCCTGTGCAGAAAGAAGTCCTGCCAAAAGTCGTGCGGTTGTCCCTGAATTTCCGGCATCAAGATTTTTCTCAGGCTGTCTGAATCCCTTAAAACCAACCCCCGTTACAACCAGATCATCCCCTCTCTTTTCGAATCCCGCTCCCAGTTCTTTCAGGCAGTTAATGGATGATTCAACATCGGCACTGTGAGAAATATTTTTAACCACAGACTCCCCTTCAGCCATCGCTGCGAAAATCACAGCTCTGTGTGATACCGATTTGTCGCCCGAAAATGTGAGTTCGCCTTTAACTCTTTGTATCTGCTTGATTGTCTTTAAACTCATAATCTTTCCATATTCAGTTCAGCCAAATTTCGACTGATATTTTACTTCTGTTTATCTTGTTTTAATTTTGTTTTAGCAGTGGTATTCTTCCACCTGCGGGGCTATTTCTTCATCCACTTCGAAACCATCTCTTCATATTCATCACCCGGAAGCCGGGACTGCTGATAATGCCCTGCGAGAAGTTTCTGCCTCATCGCCTCATAAACGGAAACTGCAGCGGCAACCGAGGCATTAAGACTTTGAATCATCCCTTTCATGGGAATGTAATAACTGAAATCCGCCTTGGCGAGTGCATCGGGTGAAACACCTCTGTGCTCATTTCCCATCACAAAAGCAACTTTCCGTGTGAAATCGATTTCATAAAGTGATCTCGAATTTTCATCCAGATAACTGGCTGCGATGATAAATCCTTTTTCACGAAGTGAAGAGTAGCAATCATCAACAGTTTTGAATTTTTCAGTCTCCACCCACTTCGACGCTGAAGCTGATGACTTGCCGCCAAGTTTCGGGAATTTTTCGATATTGTAGAGGAGTGACACTTTTTTGATGCCTACAGCATCGCAACTTCTTAGAATTGCACTCACATTGTGGGGGTCGTGTATGTTTTCAAGTACTAAAGTGAGATCATTCTGTCTGTTTGCTGCTACACGAAGAATCTTTTCGCGGCGGGATTGTGTAATTTCGCGGGATTTTTCCAATTTACTTTACGATCAGTTTGTAAATACTAAAGGTGAAGTCGCCCCTCGATTTGTCAAGTTTGAGGCGTTTAATGTCATCAATCTTGAGATAGAAGAGAGCAAGTTCGAGAATCTTGTCCATCACTTCATCCTCGGAATGAGCCCAGCTTTCGCAACCGTGAAGTGAAGGTATCTCGGCGGTAAAGCCGTCGTCAGTCTTAGTAACTACCAGTTCCAGAACCACTGCCACCGCCCGTTACAATTTTTACGCTGGCACTGGCACCAATTCTGTCGGCACCGCTCTCCACCATCGCCTTTGCATCTTCCGTGGTTCTTATTCCACCTGATGCCTTCACTCCGAGTGTGGTACCCACAACCTGCCGCATCAGAGCGACCGCCTGCACCGTTGCACCCCCCTTTGAGAAGCCGGTGGATGTTTTTACATAATTTGCACCTGCCTGTTTGCAGATCAGCGAAGCCTTTACGATCTCCTCATCTGTAAGGAGACATGTCTCAAGGATCACTTTTACAATTATTCTTCTGTTTTTCGCAGGAATCACAATCTGTTGAATGTCTTCAAAAACCTCCCGGTACATCCCCGATTTCAACCAGCCGACATTAATTACCATGTCAAGTTCCTGTGCTCCCTCTGCCATTGCCTGCTCCGCTTCAGCCCTTTTTACTGCTGTCGGGTTTGAACCCAAAGGGAAGCCGATAACGGTACAAACTTTTACTCTCGTCCCCCGAAGCAGGTCGCTGCACAGTTTTACATGGCACGGATTCACACATACACTCGCAAATTCATACTGCTTCGCCTCTGCACAAAGAGTTTTTATTTCTGCAATCGTTGCATCGGGTTTAAGGAGGGTATGGTCAATCATCCTTGCGAGTTCATGATCGCTGAGCTCGTGACCCACACCAATTCCGGCAGAAATTCTTTCCGCACCCGCATTCACAATTTTATTAACTGTAAGTGGTTGAGTTACTACATTTCGCTCCCACCCCTTGCAGGTCTCTGAAGTGCAGTAAAAATCGCTAAGTTTTCTCTCGAGCAGTGCCTGATGCACAATTTTTGAAATTCTGGTTGAATCCATTTTACATTCCGTAATCTTTGAATGCTTTTACTGTGTTTTTTAATAACATTGCGATGGTCATCGGTCCTACACCACCCGGAACGGGGGTAATATACGAGGCGACCTCCGAAACCCCTTCAAAATCGACATCACCCACAAGTCTTGATCCCGTTTTTGAAGTGGCGTCCTCCACTCTGTTTGTCCCCACATCTATAACAACAACTCCCTCTTTTACCATCTCTTTTTTGATAAATTTAGGAACTCCCATTGCCGCTATCAGGATATCCGCCTGCTTTGTGAATACAGAAATATCCCTGGCTGCCGAATGACAAACCGTTACAATTGCATTGGCGAATTTCTTTTTCTGCATCAAAAGAAGTGCGGCAGGTTTGCCTACTATGTTGCTTCTTCCCACCACAACCACATGCTTTCCGGCCGGATCGATTTCATATCTCTTAAGCAGTTCCACAACTCCGGCAGGTGTACACGGAAGAAATGTCGGGTTTCCCGTCACCATCTCTCCCACTGTTTGGGGGTGAAATCCGTCAACATCTTTTTTTGGATCAACCGCCCTGATTATAACATCTTCATTTATCTGCTTTGGAAGAGGCAACTGAACGAGTATCCCGTGGAAATCACGATTTTCATTGTAATATTCAACTGTCTTCAGAAGTTCTTTTTCAGTAGTATCCTCAGGCAGGTTCACAACAACCGAATTTATTCCGACTTCACCACACGATTTATGTTTGTTTCTTACATAAACCTCGCTGGCAGGGTTATTGCCGACTATTATGACTACAAGTCCCGGAACCCTCCCCGTTTTGAGTCTGAGCTCTTCAATCTCAATTTTGAGTTCGGCTTTGATCTCATTGGATACTTTTTTACCGTCGATAAGAATCATATCAGTTTTGTGCTGTTTTATCAAATTCAGGGAATATAAATTTCTCTATCTCCACAGTTTTACCTGTTTCGGTATCAATTTTCAGGAAAACTCCGCAAATATGCACATCTTCAAGAGCTGTCTCATATTTTTGCGGTGTCTGATACAAAAATCTGTTTAGTGCGGGTGCCACCTTCATACCTATTACTGAATTGTAAGGACCCGTCATGCCGACATCAGAAATAAATGCCGTCCCCTGTGGAAAGATTCTTTCGTCATTAGTCTGCACATGCGTATGAGTACCAAGTATGGCAGAAACCTTGCCGTCGAGGTGATACGCAAGTGCCTGCTTTTCGGCTGTCGCTTCGGCGTGAAAATCGACAATTATTACTTTTGTCTCCCCCTTTATTTTGTTTGCAAGAATCCATTCAGCAGATCTGAAGGGACAATCAATTATCGGCATAAATGTTCTGCCCTGAAGATTCAAAACCGCAACCTTCCCTTTCGAAGTCTCGAAAATGTAGTGTCCGTTGCCGTGGGCACCCCTCGGGTAGTTCTGAGGTCTCAAAACGCGGGGTTCATTTTTAAAATATTCCTGAGCCTGAGGTTTATCCCAAGTGTGGTTTCCCCCGGTTATAACTCTCACCCCCAAATTGAAAAGTGCCTCTCCCTCTTTTGGAAGAATCCCTTTTCCGTCGTTTGTGTTTTCCCCGTTAACTATTATTGCATCGGTTTTATATTTTTGTTGAAATGTCGGCAGCCATGTGAGAACCATTTCAAAACCCGGTTTCCCCACGATGTCTCCGATAAACAATATGTTGATTGTCGCCATAAATTTCCTTAATCTGAATCCTAAATATAGCAAAAATTAGAGTATCGATTGTCGGGTTGGAACGATATCATATTTGGAACCAAAGTCGAAACAAAAAAGGCTGCCCCCCTGTAGAACTTCAGAACTCCGGAACTTCAGAACCTCAGTAACTCCGATGCGCCGCGGCGCACTGAAATTCTGAGGTTCTATTTCAAAAGTACCATCTTCCGGCTCTGAATATATACGGGGATGTTCCTCTCACTTTCAACCACATTGATGCGATAGATATATACCCCGCTCGCAACCCCTCCGGATTTACTGCCCGGTGCTGCAATATCTTCCGCGGTTACCGTCAGCGAATAATATCCCCCCTCCTGTTCCTTGTTTATCATCGTCTTCACCAGTTCACCACTCGAGTTGTAGATATCAAGCCGTACCCTCGACCTTGTTTTTAGTTTATACTCTATCGTTGTGGAAGGGTTAAAAGGATTCGGATAGTTCTGATAAAGATGATAATCCTCTGAAATAATATCTCCCTCATCAACCGATACGGGTACTATTCCCGTCTCCTCACTCGCATCACTCTTTAGATTCTGGTTATCTACTGCCTTTACCTTAAAAAAGACAGGTTTGTTATACGGTTTCTTGTGTACGAAGTTAAACAGTGTATCCGTACCGTTCCAGATCATCTTCGTTGTGTCGGGGGTGAATCCTCTTGTGCTGTCGGCATATACCTCATATCTGTTCAGGTCTGATTCCGTGTTTGGTCTCCATGAGAGTTCATAGATTCCCTGTGTACCCGTGGAGCGGAGTTTCACTCTCGCCGGAACACGGGGAGCATAATCCTGGTATGTATAACTTTCACCATACGGTCCACCGTAGAAACCGATATCGCTTCTCGTACCGTCCCTGTCGAGTATCGTTGAGTCTCCCGCATCTATAAGGGGGGAATACATCTGGAGATGAAAATCGATGTCGGGGAAGTCACCGTAATCCTTCACAAACATCGGATTAACATACAGATTCCCGCTGTTGACAAGTGGTGGCTGAGTTCCGCTAATCGGGGTGGGTACATTCCAGAAACAGTTATTGTTTACCTTCAGATTGGGAGAGCTGTTCCAGATACCTTTATCAAACCCGTAAACCACATTATTGGTAAAGGTTACATTGCCTGAGGAGACCATGAAGTCTTTGCGGTAATCCCAGCCGGGACCCTCTGAAATGCAAAACACATTGGTGAAGAATGACATGGTGCCGGTTGCAGGTACAAAAGGGTTGTCATCAGAGTTGTAGGATTTTGTATAAAAGAGATTGTTAGAGAATTCGACCCGGGGGTCAACTGTTAACGCTGTGGTGTATAACTGATTGTAAAAATCGGAGGAAACAAATGGTTTTGTAAATATGTTATTTCTGAAAAAAAAGCGGGGATAAAACAGTCCATTATTTATAAAATGTCGCATTGAGTATAATGGATGAACAAGAAGATTATTTTGAAAATAAATAGTATCTATCCCATGACTGTCGAAACCCGTATAAAGAAATGTATGTACATTTAGCATTATATTGTCGCTGATAATCCCTTTATTGATGTAAACTCCACTCCCAAAATTGAATAATTTACAGTTAGAGATCAGAACTCCGGACGCGTAAACCATGAAAGATGTGTCCCCAAACGCCGTTTGTATCAAAGAATCACTCACACCGGTAGCATTCCCCTTAAGAGTAAAATTGGAAACAGATAAAGAATCGGATACATCTATTGCAAAGTGAAACAGATATTGCGGGCGAATCATCCCCTGGCAATCAAGAATTGTCGTCTCCATATTTTCACCAATTATTGCTATATACGGTGGTATACCCTGCAGAAATTCCCTATAAACCCCCGCTCCGACATAAATAGTGTCACCTCTTTGACAGACATTCACACATTTCTGAATGCTGTCAGATGCAGTTGCCCAGGATGTGTAGGGCGGTTGTGGGGTCAGGTTACCCGCTTTTACATAGCGGATAGTACCGAACATATTTGTGTTAATACTCAGCAAAAAGATTACAGTTATGATGAGTGTCCTCATGACTCTGACGCTGCTTTCACTTATCATGACCGCACTTCTTTCCATCTTGTTTCCCTTTTACCTCTCATGCCGCAAGATGATATTATTGGATGATGTCCGTAAAGGGCTCTGCAGTTTCTTAACCGGTTGTACCAGTCCCTCTTTGTAAAGATATGCGATTGATTCCCCGAGTATTTGTATCGCATCATAATTATCCACTGAATTGGGAGCCGGTATTTCAATCTCATAATCCCCGACCAGGGATGTAAATGAAGCATTTATATTATCATCTGTTTGTAACGATTTGAGATAATACAAAAGACGGCTCATTCTTTCGGAACTTCCTGTCGGCGAAAAGTAATTTTCCCAAATAAACGAATCTGAAACTTCAATACTCTCAACGGCATATAATTCACGGGTGGTTTTGTTTTCCAATTCAAACTCTATTCCCAGGAGTTTCTTTCCGGAGGTGTGGTTTCCGGCAAACTCAACAGGGGAGGTGTTGTCTTCAAGAAAGCCAAGTTTATAAGAAATGTAGCAAAGATTTGTATTAACCAGTTCCCCTGAACGGACTGCATGAGATATCACAGAATCCTTCACCAGACCCCCGTCTTCATAGTGAATGATTACTTTTGCAAGACACAGAGTATCATAAGGCCTTCTGATCCCGTCCCCGTTCGACAGTCTTCTCAAATGGAAATCAACTCTGTAGCTGATGGTATCAAGGCACCTCTCATTTGCCGGTACCCTGTATCTGGTAACCTGTCTGTAGCCTCTTTCTTCCCGGTACGGAAAGGTTTGCAAAACGGTAGGACCATATATTATCTTTGAATTTAAGGGTGCATTCAGGTTGGTCCGGTAATACTTCCCTTCCAGAAGTGTGTCTTTCCCGGATTGATGACGGAGTTCGAGACGATGGGCACTTGTGACGGGAGTGAAGGCTTTCCAATTCTTGTGATATGCATTGGAAAAATAAAAAATCCAGTCCATGCTTTCTATTCGCCCGGCACTAAAGAAATTGAAATTTTCAATCCTGCTCTGAGGAAAACCCGCTATCATCATAAATATCATGAAAGACAGGGTCTTGACTAAAAATTTGTTTCTTTTTATCATATTAATTCCTGCGAATAAAAAATATCCTGTGTCTGAAAATAATCAATTTTTTGGGAGAAAACAGTTTCAGAACCTCAGTAACTCCGAAGTTCTGAGGTTCTGAAATTCCGAGGTTCCGGATTTCTACTTATTCACCACCATCTTAATTGCAGCCGAGTGGTTGCCTGATTCCAGGTGGAAGATATAAACGCCCGAGGGGAGACCTGTTGCATTGAACTTCAGTTGGTGGCTGCCGGCAGAGGTTTCACCGTCGATCAGGGTTGCCACTTCTCGCCCGAGGATATCGTAAACAACACCCTTTGCATATCCTTTTGATGGCAATGAGAACCGGATAACTGTTTCAGGGTTGAAGGGATTAGGGTAGTTCTGACCCAGGTTGAATTCTGCAGGGAGCGTTCCCGTGGTTTCCTCAATGCCGAGCGGTACATCCGCAGTGCCGAGATGAACGCGGTTAAGTATTGTATCATAAGCGGCACGCGTAACCGTGATCGAGTTGAACTGATCGCTTCCCCTGCCGATAATGATACCCGTGTGGAAGGTTGCCGTGCTGCCGGCGGATAGATTAAACCTGCCCGATGACACTATATTCCTTTTATCGGCAAGGTGATTATCGATCCACCCGGTATTGGCAACAGGGTCGCCGGAGTAGATCAGTCTGTTATCGATGCCAGCGCACGGAACACCACCTCTTACTTCACCCCACTGCCAGTTGCAGGGATCCATCGGGTCACCCGAGGGGCGTTTCCCCTCCATGTAGTTGCGGAGCTGCGAAGTGGTGAGGAAGTCTCCCTGTGTGGGGTGGGAGCTCAGGAACATTATGCTTCCCGTTACTCCGGAGTTTTTTGCTCCCGGGACATACTGTTTCGGGAAAGGTTTGCCGAAGTGGAGCACCGCGCTGTCGAGGGGGATATCGGTACCGGGATCGTAAACACCGTTGTTGTTGTTGTCGGTGAAGGTTTCTCCGGGGATAAAGACAGGGGTTCCGAGCAGGAATGAGTGGAATACCGCGGGAGGGTTGTTGCCAAACTGACTGTCGGATGTCCGGTTGTAGTAGTATGCCGAGTTTCTCGCCACATCGGTACCCGAGAGGTCGTCGGAGTAGTTCCCAAGGTCGGTGTCTGAGTACATTCCGAATATCATATCCGAAAGATCCTGTACAACACTTCCCGTGTTTTTCACTTCATACCTGAAGAAGACGGCATCACGGATCTCTGCGACATCCGAATGGGGGAATGCATATACCGTCTGCATCACTTCAATTCCCATCGGGAGAACATCTTTGAACTTTCGCAGGGCGGTGTCGGCAGCATCGTTGAAAATACACCAGACGGAGATCTCACCGAGTATTTCGGGCATGTCCTCGTTTGGATCCCATTTGCCGTTGCTGTTCAGATCGACGGGGTTATAGTTGCCGTCGTTGTTGCCGTCCCAATAACGGGCACCGAGGGCGACTGCGTCCCTCCAGTTCTGCCAGCTTGTACCGAAAGCGGGATCGTTGAGGGAGACCACATAAAGCCGGTTCTTGGGGTCATTTGAGGGTGTGCCGGCTTTCCCGGGGATGAAGTCCCACACACGGGCGGCGGACATCACGCCGTTAGCCCAGAGGGTTGAGTTCTTAATGCCGGAGAGGGCAAAACCGCCCGAGTAGATGGTGGAAATGCCGTCATACTTCACTCCTGAACTTCCGTTTACCGTCACTTCACCTATCACACCCCGGTTGTCCAAAGGCAGTTTTATCCGCCCCGTGTTAAGCTCATACACGCTTTGGGCTGTGAGCAGGGTGGCCATGCTTACAAGGAATAACAATGTGCTGTAAAATTGTTTCATTTGGGTTCCTCCCACTGATTGTTAAGGAATAAATTCTTTGCTATGCTATTAAGAAAATACACATCAAAAAAAAAAAAAACAAAGTACCGTGATAAAATAGGCAAAAAACAGTGACCTAAAATATCTGCAGGCGGAATTGCACCTATCTTGCTACTTTTGAATGTCAGTTGTTTTTTATTACTTCAAATATTGAATTTTCGCATTTTTGTTTTGATGTCTACCCCCTTTCTCATGATCAAGTGAAATTATATATATCCCTGATGATATGTTCAGTTCTTTGAGATCAATCTTCTCGGTTGTAATACCGGCTGCTAATTCGATTCCCTTTTTTATCAGTTCCTTTCCTGTTGTGTTGTATAGCCTCAATTCTGCATATCCCGGGTAATTACTCGTTATTTCAACCGATAATTCACCCCGTGTTGGATTTGGGTACGCTTTTAATGTTATTTCTTCTTTTTGCTCAGTTGCAAGTTCCCCATCTTCAATTGCCATCGCAACTCTCTCACCACTCATTATATAAAAAGTGCCGGGCTGTGCATATGTTGCACCGTTCGTTCCTATTCCAATGTCATCAAGTCCGTCGCCATTTACATCTCCAACCCTGCCCAGGATGTTGAATGAATTCCCGTAATATCTGATTGGTGTATCATCAATCTTGTGTTTACCTCCCACAAACAATCGGCCACCAGAACCATCAAGTGATGATAAAAAGTCTCCATACCCGTCGCCGTTTACATCGCCTACCGAGCAGGTATGATAAAATCCCTGATTCTGTGTGTTAAATCCTTCTTCGGGTATATAATCAGGTTGCCTTGAGCCATGACTGATTGCCATTATATACCAATATGGATACTTAAATTTCGTGTCATAAAATACAATGTCTGCTTTACCGTCCTTGTTGATATCTTCAATGATTCTATTCGTATAAACCACAGCAGATGAATCTAATATTTTAACTGTATCCTGAAATGAGAAGTCAGATCTCCCAAACACAAAACCCCTTCGGGTAAAATTCATCGGAATCGAAGGGCTTTTGAGAATAAAAGATAAATCAGTTCTTCCATCTCCGTCAAGATCACCACTCGTGATTTCATAACCCCATATTGTCTCATTTGGATAAAATGTTGCAATCTTGTCGGGGATCGAATCCATCTCCGGAGACGAATTGTATATCAGAATTGCCCCTTTACCGCCATACATGTCGTATGCATAGGCAACCATTTCTTCATAACCGTCCCCGTTAAAATCTACCGGCCAGTCACCTCCCACAAATCTTAGATTGCCAATTATCTGTTCTGGTGCTTGAAATATTAAATCGGGAATTGTATCCATCATTGGGCCGCCAAGATATATCTTTAAGGTTAATGGACGGGTATTGAATGTTGTCACTATCAAATCCCTGTATCCGTCACGATTGTAATCACATGCTGAAATGTGGTATGGAAGATACCCTATGAAAGGTATTTCGAAAACAGGCACCGAATCTACAGGATTACCACCATGAAAAAGCAAAGCTTTTGCATTCCAATTAGAAGTAGAAGCTGTAATAAGGACAAAATCATCACAGCCATCATCATTCTGATCCCCCATATAGAGGACAGCCTTGGGTTGGTAAATATCATCTCGTGCGAATATTATTGAGTCAAACTGGGCCACCGCAGTGAAACTCAACAAAAAAACTAACCCGGGCAGTAGCATCAACGATTTAAGGTATTTACTCATAATATTTTCCAAAAAGATTAAGTATCTAAATAACGATCTAAAGGCATCTTAATTGCTTAAAATGTCTTAGTGCTTCAAACTTGGTTTTGTAAAGGTTTCCCGGAGAAGAACCACATGGGTGGTTCGCTTCAGGGTGTGGAAGGTACATTACGATAGACTATTTGCTCTTAAAGGGACCGGTAAAAATCCTTGAACATCCTGCCGGATAACTTGCAATAACCGGACAAATTTTGCCCCGGTTATTATATTTCCTGCTTTTACATTTCTCTCCCGTGATTAATGATATCCTAAAAATAAATTACAAATTTTTGTAATTAATGTCAAGAGACCAAAAGAATATTTTTAACATGTGTTATTACACCAATAATTGAAATTTATTTCAACACAGATGTTTTTAAAAAGGCTGCCCCCCTCTCAAAACAGCCCTGAATGATTTCCTCATGTCGCGTGAATTTTATACATTTGCATCCGATGACACCACAAGAAGCATTAAAAAAATATTTCGGCTACAACTCTTTCCGGCAGGGACAACTCGAGATAATCGAGGCGATCCTGAATAAAGAGAATGTCCTTACGATTCTTCCTACAGGGGGAGGAAAATCGATCTGCTATCAGATTCCGGCGGTTATTTCAAAAGGTTTCTCTATCGTTATCTCACCCCTTATCGCCCTCATGAAAGATCAGGTTGACAACCTGAGAAAAGCAGGGATCACAGCCGAATTTATCAACAGCTCCCTCGGAGGATATGAGATCGAGAGAATTCTCCGTGATCTGGAACAGGGACTGATAAAGCTGCTCTATGTAGCACCTGAAAGACTCGAAAACACCTCTTTCGCAGAAAAAATAAAGGAGTTAAAGCCTTCTTTTGTATTCGTGGATGAAGCACACTGCATCAGCGAGTGGGGACATAATTTCAGACCGGGCTACCTTAAAATTCGTGATTTTATCACCTGGACGGGAATAAAAAACATCTCGGCATTTACCGCCACCGCCACGGAAGAGGTACGCGAAGACATTACCAGACAACTGAACATGCGCGACCCCCTCATCTTTGTGAGAGGATTCGAGAGAGACAACATTTCTCTTTCCATTCAGGAGGTGAAGGACAAAAAAGCCAAAACAGCGGAATTATTGAGAACTTACGGAACCCCCGCAATAATATACACAGGCTCACGAAAAAAAGCGGAAGAACTTTCAGAACACCTCACTATGAGAAAGATAGAAAATCTTTTCTATCACGCGGGACTCCCGAACGAACAGAGGAAAAAGATACAGGACCACTTCCTTTCGGGACGGGTTAAAGTGATAGTTGCTACCAATGCCTTTGGAATGGGAATCGACAAGGAGGATGTGCGGCTGGTAATCCATTATAACATGCCCGGCACTATCGAGAGCTACTACCAGGAATTTGGAAGAGCGGGAAGGGACGGAAAGGATTCTTTTGCAGTAATGCTTTTCGAGAGAGCTGACTTGAAACTTCAGCAGTTTTTTATCGATTCTGCCTTCCCGCGAAAAGACCTTGTCGGAGAGATTTATGATGCCCTCCTCGATTCGGTTTCAGTGCAACAGGGGGAACTCCCCGAAAAGCTGTTAAAAATTGATTATGACCTGATCAACCTGATCCTCGGTAAAAATATCGCCAGAGGCACGATACTCGGTGCCCTCTCAATACTCGAGAAGGCAGGGTACCTCGCAGCCATTTCCGACTTCAGGCAGAAACACTTCTTTTCATACATCCTGAACAGCGAGCAGCTAAAAAAATATACCAAAAACCTCCCCGACAATATTAAAAAGGAGGCAATACTGTATCTGGTGAAGGAATATGGAGCCATCCCTTTCGAAAAAACCGTACTTCTCGACATGGATAAAATGTCTCAGGAATTGTCGGTGGGTGAAAATACACTTCGCGAAACCATGTTCGAACTTGATAACAGCGGGATACTCTCATTCTCCGCTCCCTCTTCTAAAGATACTTTCAAGCTGCTCATTCCCCGGATAAAAAGTGCCAAACTTGTTGTTGATTCCAGGTACATGGATCAGAACTACAACAACTCTTTCAACAAGCTGAAGCAAATGGAATCTCTCGTTTACCACACAGGCTGCAGATTTGCTTTTATACTGAAATATTTTGGGGATAAAAAGGAATATAAATGCGGGAAGTGCGACAACTGCATGAAGGAGAGCGAGACCCTCCCAGCGGATGCATACCAGTTTATAAATGAGTCGATACTTCGAACAGTGCATCTCTTTTCGGACGGCATCAGTCCTGTCCATATTTTTACAATTATTATGGGGAACTCGAAGTCGGAGGGTTACCAGAAACTGCCAGTTTTTGGCATCTGTTCAGGCTTCAAATACGGACACATCAAATCTGTGTTCAACCAGCTCCTTAATACGGGATATATCTTCGAGAACCGCTCAAAATCGAACAGGATTTTTCTTTCCAACAAGGGATATGCGGCTCTGGTGGAATTGCGGCTTGTAACCGATGAACAATCAGGCACCCCCTCCGATCCCAACACCGATCTCGAACTCTATTTCAAGTTGAAAGTTTTGAGGGAGAGAGCGGGTCTAAAATTCTCACAACCGCCTTATCTTATCTGTAATGATGAGGTTCTGCTGAAGTTCGCCCAAATGAAACCGAAGACTAAAGAAGAGTTTCTGGAAGTGGAGGGCTCAAACGAGCGGATGTTCAACAAAATCGGCGATGAAATTCTCTCGGTAATAAACAGTATCACGATAAAAAATGAACAGGGGCAAAAGAAAAAACTGAATATACCCGCTTCCCACTTCCCTGTTTGGGAGATGGCAAAGGAGGGAAAAACCCTCGCTGAAATGGCAAGTGCAAAGAATCAAAGTGAGACCGTAATATCGATGCAACTGGAAGAACTGATTGGCATGGATCCTTCGATAGACCCCGAAAAAATTCTCACTCCACCCAGGTTCAAAATAATGTATGCAAAATACAAGGAAGGCTTTGTAGAACTTAAGGCTCTTAAAACAAAGCTGGGTGAACGCTTCTCATACCCCGAAGTACGGATATTCCTCGCCCGGTTTAAGCATCGTGAACCAAATTATGGAAAAGGATCGCAGTTGTATTGAGATAAGGCTGAGGGCTGAAGGTCGACGGCTGAATAGCCAATCATGAAAAAAACAGAGTAAAATCAAAAAAAAATGAAAAATATTTTAAAAAGTACTTGCATATGTCAAATATAAGTTTTACATTAGAGTACAAGAATTAAAATTTCTGCATGTCGTTTTTATCAAGTTACTTGCTGCGACAAAAAACAAGAGCTAAAGGCTGACCCGCCTTGAGCGGGTTTTTTGGTTTTAAGAGGTCAGTTGATAACTGAACAAGGGTTTTGAAGACGGTCGTGATTTGTGCGTATTGCAAGCGACCTTAAATAATTTGCTAAAAAGTACCCCGAGTTACACCTCCCCGCTTTTTTCGCACATAACTAATTCCAAAAATGATTGAATCTTTCAAAAAAAACAAAAGGAATGATTATGTCCAACGAATTTTATTTTACATCCGAGTCTGTTTCCGAAGGTCACCCCGATAAAGTTGCCGATCAGATATCCGATGCCGTGCTCGATAACTGCCTTGCTCAGGACCCGAACTCAAGAGTTGCATGCGAAACACTCATCGGGAAAAACCTGGTTGTATTGACGGGTGAAATTACCTCAAGCCACAAACCCGATTATGAAAAAATTGTCAGAGATACACTAAGGAAAATCGGTTATAGGAAAGATTTCCCCGGAATCGACCCCGATGCCTGCACTGTCATCATAAATATCGTAAAACAGGTTGAAGAGATCAACCAGGGAGTTGACCAGGCTTCGGGTAACACGGGAGCCGGTGATCAGGGGATAATGTTTGGCTATGCCACAAATGAAACTGATGAATACCTGCCCGTAACTTTGGCCTTGTCGCACAGAATATTAAAAGAGCTTGCCCGTATCAGACACGCCGGTGAGGTGGATTGGCTCCGTCCCGATGCAAAGTCACAGGTGACTGTACGGTATGAAGACGGCAAACCGGTTGCGATAAACACAATAGTGGTCTCGACACAGCACTCTGAAAAGATTGCACAGGCAGAAATAAGGGAATTCCTGACAAAACGGGTGATTGAAAATGGTAAAATTATCCCGCAGGAGCTTTTGAAGGAGGGATACAAATTACATGTGAATCCGACGGGTGCTTTTACAACGGGTGGTCCCGTCGCGGATGCCGGACTGACAGGAAGAAAAATAATCGTTGATACTTATGGAGGTGCTGCTCCCCATGGCGGTGGTGCCTTTTCGGGGAAAGACTACACAAAAGTGGACCGCTCGGCGGCATACATCGCCCGTTATGCTGCCAAGAATGTGGTAGCTGCCGGTCTGGCTGACAAATGCACCATTCAGCTCTCTTATGCGATTGGAGTAACCGAACCAATTTCGATACTGATCGATACGCATGGTACGGGGAAACACGACGAAAATGAAATAAGTGAAGCCGTGAAAAAGGTGTTTGATTTCAGTCCAAAAGGAATTATAGAAATACTTCGACTGAAAAGACCGGTTTATGCGAAGACCGCTGCCTACGGGCATTTTGGAAGAAATGATGAAGATTTTACCTGGGAAAAAACAGATAAAGTTGATGAACTGAAAAGTCTGCTGAATAAATAAAAAAAAATAAAATATATTCGCCCCGGGAGTTCTGCTCCGTGGTTACTCCCGGGCTTAAATTAACTGATATTAAGATAAATTACAGAGGTTGCTGATGTATCCAATAAACCGCGTTTTAAAGTGCCGGGTTGAAGAACTTGGCTTGACTAAAAAAGAAATAGCCGAAAAGATGGGCTACAAAAATCTCTCAAAAGGGATTTCAAAAGTCCATGACCTTGTTTACCGTGACTACTACTCCCCATTTTTCCTGAAACGGTTTCTCGAAGTGGTGCCCGTGGATGAATTTGTCCTCGAGCTTGCTGTCGAAGCCACCGAGTCGATCTTCGCCCTGAGAAAAAAAATTGAAACCGAAAGAGACCGGACATATGACTATGAAGAGGCAGTGCTGATTGAGAGAACTGTTGACCCCTACATCCTGAGAAGAACGCAGAGGAAGGTCTCCCCTTGGGCTTTTCAGAACCCGATGAACAAATGGATGAAGCCGAAATTATGCCCTTCGTTCCTCGGAACGATTAAAGACCTGAGCAGATCCGAGGCACTTGCACTCGTTAAGGAGTTTATCAAAGAGGATTTTGCCGCCACAGGGGGTTCGGTAAGAGAAGCCGGGAAAATAATCTGCTACTACTTTGTCCGCGATTTCAGGACTGCCTGCCAGCTTGATACCGAAGGGAATGTAATCAGACCGAATGTAAGACTGGTCTCGGGCGAAATAGCAGAGTGGTCCCGCTATTAAGCATTTTTTTGGAAAAATAATATTTGAGCATTAAACAAAAGGAGAATTTGAAATGTACCCTATAAACAGAATAATTGCCGCAAGAATAACTGATAACGGTATCAGCAAAAGAGAACTGGCCAAAAAGATTTATCACAAAAAAGCTGAAAAAGGTCTGAAGATAATTAACGATTTTTTGTATAACGACCGTTACAATCCGGAACTTGTACAGCAGCTCTTACAGCATGTACCCGTGGAGAGTTACATTGTGGAGGCTTTCCTCGAAGCGGGAGAGCAGATTAAAAGGCTGCATGACAAGCTCGCTGAGGAGAGGGCAAAACAGAGCGAACAAAGAGCCATCAGAAAACAGATGAAAAACTTTGAGTCTAAGCTGATAAGAATCCCCGCCGAGTTTGAGGCAACAGAAAAAGCCAAAAAGTCGATGTTTCGAAAATACCCGCTCGAGATATATGTTTTTACCAAGGATGAGATCCAAAAACTCTCCTGGAAAGAGCAACTGGAGCTGGTAAAGGAATTGATACTTGAGGATTTCGCCCTGTATGGTAACAAAAAATTTACCCCCTACTACATTTCCGGATATGTATTCCACAAGGAATATTTTGAGAAATACGAGTTTAATGTAGAAGGCGAACTTACTTACTACGACAACAGGCTGGATTAACAAACTGTTCTCCGGGGCACCTGCTCCGTGTGTCCCGGGGAACGCTTCTCTCTTTTATACTAAACGATTTATAGCGGATCATAACACAGGAGGATTTGAAATGCATCGATTTGCAATGTTTTTGGTTTCGGCAGTCGTTTTTATCTATATAGGTGTGTGGTTTTTTCTTGCGATAGTGGCATTCATGATCGTAGTCTGGTTCATGCTGATACTGTGGAACCGTGTGCTCTCCGAGATCTTGCCCCTCCCCGAAATTGGTTGCTTTGGTGGAATAATTTTCACAATTTTTGTGATTGTGATATCGACAACGGTTTATGCTGTGTGGGTTTTAGCTACCCTTCCCCCTGTAGTTAAATAACAATATGCGGATAATTTGAGCAAGGCAGCAGACGACACAATACTATTAACAAATCACTATATTTGTGCATGCGAACTATAAAAAATCCGACAAAATGAAAAAGCAAATACCATCCAAATCTTCCAACTTTTATGATCTGATTGATAAAGATGCCTATTATATAGATAAAACAGTATTTATCGAAAAATTAGAGCAACTGAGCGATAAATACCTCTTCTTTCTCCGTCCGAGGAGATTCGGAAAGTCTTTGTTGATCTCCACTTTGGAACACTACTATGGTATTCAATACAACGATCAGTTCGATAAGCTGTTTGGAAATTATTATATCGGGCAAAAGGGAAATACCACACCTCTTAAAAATTCGTTTTACACCTTGAAATTTGAGTTCGCAGGCATTGATACATCCAACAATGAAAATATAATGCCTGCTTTCAAGAACAAGGTTATCGCGGGAATAAAAATGTTCGCAATGCAGTATGGATATTTTTCCGAAAATGAAATTGAGGA
Source organism: Ignavibacteria bacterium (assembly GCA_017302895.1). Taxonomy (NCBI): domain Bacteria; kingdom Pseudomonadati; phylum Ignavibacteriota; class Ignavibacteria; species Ignavibacteria bacterium. Next base: position 937,057 of record JAFLBV010000002.1, read on the forward strand.
CTTAAAGCATCAATTGACCCCGGCGGATATACTTTCCAATTTTTTTCCGAGTTTGCTATTAAAAGGTTTTTCGGGGAAGATCTTCCTCCTTATCGATGAATACGACCATTTTACTAATGAATTGTTCGCTTTTAATGAAGATCATTTTCTTGAAATTGTTGCCCGCAATGGCTGGGTAAGAAAGTTTTATGAAGTTATAAAACAGTACTCAGGAGAGGGACTCATCGACCGCTTTTTCGCAACGGGTGTTACTCCTGTAACCCTCGACAGCATGACCAGCGGGTTTAATATCGGACTAAATATCACCCTGGATTCAAGATTCAATAACCTTGCCGGATTTACAGAGTCTGAGTTAAAAGAACTTATAATCGGTACGATCTATGAAGAAGGGAAATTTGATCTGGATAAATTGCTTCTCGATATGCGTGCCTGGTTCAACGGGAGCCGGTTCAACCGCAGTGGAGGTGAAAGACTCTATAATCCTCAACTGGTTTTAAGTTTCCTTGCGGCATTTAGTGCCGGTTACACCTACCCCGCTGAAATAACCGACAACAATGTAACGAGCGACTGGAAAAAGATAAGCAACATTCTGGCTAAACTTCCAAAAAAAGACAGAGATTCGATCGTTGAAGAAGTTTACATTAATGAAGCCATCGAGGGTGGTCTCGCCACTCAATTCAACCTTGAGATGCCTTACAGAAGAGCAGATGCCATATCCGTTCTTTATTACAACGGACTCCTTACCATCGACAAAGAAGAGTACGGCATTATCAGGTTTGTAATCCCCAATTATGTCATTAAAACCATTTATTGGGAATATTTGCGGGCAAAATATGAGATTGAAGAAAACATTGCTTTTGATCTCTCGGAGAAAGCCCCGATCTTCAAACAGATGGCAGGTGAAGGGAAAATTGATCTCCTCGTACAGGAAGTATCAAAAATAATGGGACCTTTAAGGGACAACGACTTCCAAAACTTCCGGGAGAGCAACATAAAAATGATTGTTATCTCCATCCTTTCCCTGAACAAAATCTTCATCATCGACAGCGAAAGGGAGATATCCAACGGACGGCTTGATTTGTTACTCACAAAATATGAACACTACGATTCAAAATTCCAATTCCTCATCGAATTCAAATATGTAAAGATAAAAGAAGAAGCAAAATACGAACAGATAAAGAGTGAAGGAATCGCCCAGCTTCAAAAATATAAATCATCCGATGAGATAAAGCGCCTTGAAAACCTTAAATGCTATCTCGTGCTTTTCAGCAACAAAAGAAAAGGGGAAGCGTTTTTAATCCAATAATGCAGTAATGCAAAAATCCAATAACGATAATAGAAGATTTTTCGGGGTTTACCTTGAAAAAGGGGTTTTACTATTTTTCTTATAAGATAGATACAACCAACAGTAATCCAATTTCACCCGCTATCATCATTTTAGTTCGATGATACATATCCGCTGTACACCACACCTTTAAACATGCATATTTCGCCCAGTTAATAATTAAATTATTGTAATCGATATCCTGTTCTGAAGAGATCAAACAAACAAAACCGGGAGTTCATTATGCGAACCAGAATTTTATCCATCGTCCTTTTTGCTGTTCTTTTTACAGCTTTTATTGCACCTGAAATCAGTGCCAACAACACACCGAAAAAATCCGACTCCTACAAACAAGCCGAGCTCAACTATATACACGGTGTGGAATCTGATAATGCGGGACTGAGAGTCAGTGCCACATATTTCCTCGGCGAGATGCAGAGCGAAGCTGCCGTAATTCCGTTATTAAGAGTATTGAAAAATTGTACAGATGAAGAATGCAGGATTGCTGCAGCACTTGCGCTTGTAAAAATTGGAGATGCCAGAGGTGTTTATGCGGTAAAGAAAGCTGCTGAATTTGATGAAAGTAAACGCGTCAGAGACCTATGCTGGAAGTTTTACATGTCAACAGTAAAAACAGGTGCATCCAGATTCTAACTTTGGGACCTCAATCCTGAAGATAAGGCGTGTCCCATGCTTTCCGGGATGCGCCTTTTTTTTAATATCTGTCCAGTTTAAAGTTTTCACCCAGATACATTTTTCTTACCTCTTCGTCATCAGCAAGTTCGTTCGCACCACCGGAACGGAAAATAACTCCCGAAATTAATATATATGCCTTATCGACAATACTTAATGTTTCATGGACATTGTGATCTGTTATAAGGACACCGATTCCTCGGTTTTTCAGTCCGGCAACTATCTGCATGATGTCTTCAACAGCGATCGGATCGACCCCGGCAAAAGGTTCATCGAGCAGGATAAATCCCGGGTCGGTACAAAGTGCTCTTGCAATTTCTGTCCGTCGTCTTTCGCCGCCACTGAGCTGATAGCCAAGGCTTTTGCGAAGATGAGTCATTCGGAAATCTTCGAGGAGGGATTCAAGTTTTTCCTTCCGAGCCTGAGAGGTCATCGGAAGCATCTGAAGTATCCCCTTAATGTTATCTTCAACGGAGAGTTTCCTGAAGATGGATGCTTCCTGAGGCAGGTAACCGATGCCAAGGCGTGCCCTTTTATACATTGGATAGGATGAAATTTCAGTATCATCGAGAAAGACTCTTCCTTCATTCGGTTTAATCATCCCGACCATCATGTAAAAAGTTGTGGTCTTGCCCGCTCCGTTAGGACCCAGCAATCCAACGATCTCGCCTCTCGAAACAGATATTGAAACCTTGTTTACTACTGTGCGTTTTTTATAGATTTTTACTAAATTATCGCTACTTAGATTTTCCGGCATAAAAAGGGTGCTCTACTTCTCGTATTTTGTTTAAAAATTCTCCAAAATGCTCCTTCTTTAAAGGAGCCTTCCCGTAATCCATATATGTTGGAAGGAAATATTTCTTTTCGTTTCCTTTTACCAGATTTTCGGGATAATATTCGCTCACGGGATCACCGTATAACCGGACATCTTCAACCTTGTTACTGTCAAAAGTAATTATTGCACTGTTCGAACTTGAGCGAATCAGTCCGTTCGGTGCCCCTTCATCATAAACATAATAGAAACTTAAAACATTCTCATAGATGTTGGTTTGTTTAAGCCTCCCCTCATCAAAACTCATGACGACATCCTTGCCCGAAACCTGATCATATCTGAATTCACCATTCTTTGAGATAATCAGACTGTTTTTCTTTATGAGTACTTTTTCCGCTTTTTTATTTTTTATAAAAAGATTTACCGTATCACCCGAAAGTTGCGATTTCTCGAACCAAAGGACCGGCGGAATTTTATCCCCTCCCTTTTTGTAGGTATAAATCGCTTCGGGTGCTTCCGTATACTCGGTATATGAATTTTTCGAAGCAAAATCCCCTTTAATAATCACCACTGAATCATAAGCGATCATTTTGACGCTGTCTCTTGTTGTGAACGATTCCAGTTTAAGGGCGCGAAGAAGAAGTGTATCAACTGCAGTTCCTGCCGTATCAATTTGCATAACAAATGGAGAACCCTCGACTATTGTGTGCTTTTCAGCTCTGAAATCCTGTACATGCTCTCCAAGAATCAGCGTGTTTTCTTCAAAGTTTTTGATCTGGACATTGCTCCAGGCGTCTGTCGTTTTATTAATCTGATCGTAAACCAGACTGTCGGCGAGAACAATTGTAGTGCTGTCCATAACAGTTACATTTCTGAAGGCATGTGTAACCAGTGTAATTCTGTTATGAACAAGACTGTCGGCATCGAGAGAACTCGATTTGTCCCACAATCTTACACCCCCCGAGGCATAGGCTGTCTGTGTATTGCGGAAATAGATCAACTCTGAAGAGGTCATCGTACCCGTGCTGTCGTAGAGTCTTACATTTTTTACAAAACGGGCTTTCGTCTCGGTAAAAAGGTACTCCCCTGTTTCAGCTTTCAGAAAAACTTTTTTATCATCCAGCTCCACGGGTGTTGAGGCGTAAGCTCTGCGGGTATTTCCATAATAAAATCCCCTGTCCGTTTTGATCGTGAGGGTATCCTGTGTAATCACCACATTTCCGATCAGTTCTGCTTCGTTTCTGTCAACAAAATGTACCGCAGAATCACAGGTAATCCTCACATTCAAATGTGTAATCACCACATCGCCGCCGAAACCTCTGATCTTCTCCTCTTCGTTTTCCCTGCCCGTCATCCGTTCACCCGTTATTACGATCTTTGGTTTGTCCTGGGAAAATAGAAATATCCCCGGATAAATGATAAAAACCGTTAGAATTACAAAGAGTTTATTCATTTTTGAATTCACTCCCCTCGGTAATCAGGGTTACTTTGTAGATCGTATAATTTCTCAATGACTGGTCAGATTCAAAACCGTAACCTTCAATATCTTCTGTTTTTGTCTTTATTTTCACGAATTCATCGGTCCAGATCTTCCTGTCGGAGTTTCTCCACATCAGTTTTTCCGATTTCAATACCATTCCACTGTCGTTTTCCACTACCACATTTCCATAAATAAAAATATCTTTAGTGACATCGTCAACCCTTCCGCTTTCACCCGTAAGTACAGCTTCCACTTTTCCCTGTTCATTGTAAAAATCGACCCTTACCTTGTTTTCCAGAAGCGTTTCATTCCTCAAATAATAAACCTTAATTACACCGGAAGTGAGGGTTGCGACAACCTTTCCCGAATCAGTAAAGCTGATGGTGGAATTTATGCTTTGCTGATCGGGTAACACCTCGGTCTTTATCCCTTTTTGCAGCGGATTCAATTTTTCGGTATTGTCACAACCGGAAAGCAGAATCAACACGAACAGTAAGGGGAAAATAAAAAGTGTCCGATACATGATACCCGACGGAAAATGTCTGATATCCTCGTTCATCTCATTCTCAAACCCAGATTAACCAGGTCGTGCAGGTGAACAATTCCGACCGGTTTGTCCTCTTTATCGGTAACGGGAAGGCAGGTAATTTTGTGGCTTTCCATTTTCTGAAGTGCGAGTGAAGCAAGTTGACCCGGTTTTACACTTTTCGGATTCTCGGTCATCATCTCTCTGGCAACAAGTCCTGACAAATCGGTGGTCCTCTCCAGGAGTCTTCTTAAATCTCCATCGGTTATTACTCCAAGCAACTTACCGCCATCATCTACAACACAGGTGACACCGAGTCTTTTTGAGGTTATTTCGAGAATTGAATCCTTGAATGAAGTTTTTTCGTGCACCACAGGTATGGCATCACCGGTGTACATAATCTCGGATATTTTAAGTGAGAGCCGCTTACCGAGGCTTCCACCGGGATGAAGCATTGCAAAATCCTGCTGGGTGAATCCTCTGAGTTTAAGTAGTGCAACCGACAAGGCATCGCCCATTACGAGTGATGCAGTCGTGGAGGCTGTGGGTGCGAGATCGTATGGACAGGCTTCTTCCAAAACCTCTACATCCAATATCACATCCATTTGTCTTGCCATCCTTGACTTCACATCACCGAGCATTCCAATCAGAGGCACTTTCAGTCTTTTTAACATCGGAATCAACATTTGCAGTTCTTCAGTTGCACCCGACTTCGAGAGCAAGATCACCACATCCTCTTTTCTTACCATACCAAGATCACCATGAAGTGCATCCGTCGGGTGAAGATAGATTGCAGGGGTTCCGGTGGAATTCATGGTTGCCACTATCTTTCGTGCTATTAATCCTGATTTCCCGACTCCCGTGAGGACGACTCTACCGTCACTCCTCATAATAAGATCGACAGCTTTGGCAAAACCCGCATCTATCTTTTCATAAAGATTTTTTACAGCTTCAGATTCTATCCGGATAACTTCCTTGCCTATTGTGATTATCCGGTCGAGACTGTATCGTTTTTTTTGAGTCTTCGTGACTGATTTCTCTTCGTGCATAGCTTTACCTGACTGCCTCTTCAATTTTTTTTATGCCTGTCAGAAACTCCTCGAGCTTTTCGAGAGGAAACTGACTTGCAGCATCACTCTTCGCATTTTTTGGATCAGGGTGCACTTCGAGGAAGAGAGCATCAATTCCAACAGCTACTGCAGCCCGGGCAAGTGGTTTTATATATTCAGGCTGACCACCGCTTTCAGTCCCTTTTGAAGGAAGCTGAACTGAATGTGTAGCGTCCATAACAACCGGGTAACCTGTTTTCCTCATTATAACCAGTGACCGCATATCCACTACAAGATTGTGATAACCAAAAGTGGTACCCCGCTCTGTCAGTAAAATACTCCTGTTCCCCGTCGAAGCCACCTTTGCTGCAGCATGTTCCATATCCTCGGGAGCAAGAAACTGTCCTTTTTTTATATTAACCGCTTTCCCTGTCCGACCCGCCGCAAGCAGCAAATCAGTCTGTCTGCAAAGAAAAGCCGGAATCTGCAGCATGTCAACGGAGTCTGCTGCCATAAGAGCATCCTCAGGGGAATGGATATCAGTAACGACAGGCAGCCCGAGAGTATTCCTGACACTTGACAATATCTTCAAAGCTTTTTCGTCACCCGGTCCAGTAAAAGAGGAAACACTCGTCCGATTAGCTTTTTTGAAACTTGACTTAAAAATGAACGGTATTCCGAGCCGTGAAGTAATTTCCTTTATCTTTGTTGCTGTAGCAAAGATGATATCGGAATTTTCCACAACGCACGGACCCGCAATGAGTACAAGAGGGTTTCCCCCTCCAATTCTAATATTGTTGATCTCAACCATGTTTACTCATCAAATAAGGAGACCTGGTCTCTTTTGAAAGGTTTGTTAAAATGTCTGTATGCAAATTCTGTAGCAATCCTTCCTCTTGGGGTTCTTTGTAAAAATCCCCTTTGAATAAGGAATGGTTCGTATACTTCTTCAATTGTGTCCTTCTCTTCACCGACAGCTACTGCAATCGTTGTAAGCCCTACAGGACCTCCGCCGTATTTCTCGATAATGGACATGATGATATCTTTGTCCATCTCGTCAAGTCCGAACTTATCAACATCAAGGGCAGTAAGGGCGGTTTCCGCCACTTCCATATCAATGGTTTCTTTTTTGAGGTAGTCGGCAAAATCCCTCGTTCTTTTCAGAAGGCGATTTGCAATTCTTGGAGTCCCGCGTGATCTGCCTGCGATTTCAAGCGCAGCTTCGGGGTTTATTCTGATACCAAGTATTGAAGATGACCGCTCAATAATTCCCTTCAGGGTATCATTATCGTAATAGTCGAGCCTGAAATTTATGCCAAATCTGTCCCGAAGTGGAGAGGTCAACATTCCTGCTCTCGTTGTGGCGCCCACAAGTGTGAACTTCGGAAGACTGATCTGTACTGTTCTCGCAGCAGGACCACTCTCGATCATAATGTCAATCCGAAAATCTTCCATTGCCGAATAAAGATATTCCTCGACTACAGGGGAAAGTCTGTGAATTTCATCGATGAAAAGGACGCTTCTTTCCTCCAGCCCCGTTAAAATGCCCGCAAGGTCACCCGGCTTTTCGAGTACAGGACCCGAAGTCAACTTAATCGGTACCTTTAATTCATTCGCGATGATATTTGAAAGTGTGGTTTTACCAAGTCCCGGAGGTCCCGTTAAAAGAGTGTGATCGAGAGATTCCCCCCTGTTGTTGGCAGCACCAATGAAGACCTTCAGGTTATCGACGATTTTTTTTTGACCCTGAAAACCTGTAAAAGTAGAGGGTCTTAGATTCCTCTCGAGTTCTTTCTCTTCGCCGGTGATCGTTGGATCGAGTGTGGAATTTTTACCCATTTACCCTCTCATCATCGAGAAGTTTTTGAAATTCAGTTTGTTCAGAATAATCACAATCAAAACCATAAGAGAAGTGGTACCGAGTGAAACAAGAAACGACTCCTGAACATCATAGGCCTTTGTAAAGTATATACTTAACGGAGTATAATCTATGAGTAACTTGTTCATTACATAGACAAGCAGTGTATTCCTTGCCATCAAAATAAAGATTTTGGGATTCTGTTCAAGAATTATGGAAGTCTGAATCACCGCAATCAATCCCATTATTATCAGCCCTGCTTTCCGGGTGACCCTGACAACCATTCCAGTAGTTGTCGCACTTTCCAGAGGGAGAGCATCAAACGCCAGTTGAAGAACAAAAGAAAAAATAATCAGCAGCAATCCGGCAATCAGTAATTTCCTCACACCTGTGAGATCTTCGAAAGTGGAAGGATTGCTCGAAATAAAACATCCGGCACAGCATCCTGCTGTAAAATAGAAAGCATGCGGGAAAAAAGTAAAAGCCGATCCGACAGATCTTGTGAAATAGGCTCCCGCCCAAAGAGGAAGTATCCTGCCAACATTCAACAATTCAAAAACCACTGTGAGAAGAAGTATCAGGATGGAGGCAAATCCGACAATGTATTTAATCTGAAACGGGAGTTTCGATGCCACCCACAATAAAAAAATGGTGAACAGCATTGATGCACCAAGAATCTGAAGTATATCAACAGTCAAAAACTGCTGCCAGTCAGCCTCAGTAATCCCCTCGCCGTTATACAATTGTCTAAACCCGTGAAAATTGAGAAGGTATCCTGTCAGGATCAGCAAAAATCCCCTTTTTATGACCCTCTTTACCAAAGGATTCTCCTGAAACGGAAGACCCTGGGTTTTATACAGATACATGAAGAGGGTGCCCGAAGTAAAAATAAAAAACGGCACTATGAGCGTATTGATGTATTGCCAGTAATTCAAAAGAAAATCATTGGTGTTTTTGAATTCAGGCGCAAGTGTATGATCCAGATTCAGTGCAAAAATCAACAGGATAATTGCAACTGCCCTTAGCAGGTCCAGGAAAATTACACGATTTTTACTCAGGCTTTCTGACATGGTTTCTTACTTTAATAATGCAATCATTTCAATTTCCACTGCGGAATCGAGTGGTAGCCCGCTCACTCCAACGGCGCTTCTTGTATGCTTGCCGTTGTCTCCGAAAAGTTCAACGAGCAATTCTGATGCTCCGTTTGCAATCTTCGGTTCGTTGGCATATCCCTCCACACAGTTCACAAAAACTGTCAATTTAACAATTCTCTCTATTTTTTCAAGATCACCGAGAAGTTTTTTTGCAACAGCGAGGCAGTTGATGGCACAAATTCGTGCGGCAGCAATTCCCTCTTCTTCAGAAAGATTGCCCCCAACTTTCCCCTTGTAAGCAATTGCACCCTGCTGAAGTGCGACCTGTCCTGATGTATAGAGCAAATTCCCGACAATCTGACCGGGTACATAAGCTGCGAGAGGTGTTGGAGCATCAGGAATGGTAATTCCCAGTTCTGCCAGTTTTTCGTTTATCATAATATTATCTAACTTTAAGTTACTGATTTCATTTTTGTTCAATTACACACAATTCCGGAAAGTATGTATGACAGAGTTTAAATTTAAGGAATTTATCGATATTTTAAGGCGGTTAAGAAAGGAATGTCCCTGGGACAGAGAACAAACCAATGATTCGATCAAAATGGCAACCATCGAAGAGGCTTATGAAACCCTTGATGCGATCAATAACAAGGATTTTAAGGAGCTGAAGGAGGAACTCGGCGACCTTCTTCTCCATGTTGCTTTTCACTCTGTTATAGCCGAAGAAGACGGTCATTTCAATCTGGATGATGTAATTCAGGGAATTTCGGATAAACTGGTCCGTCGCCACCCGCATGTTTTTGGAGATGTGGAAGTGGAGAATACGACTGAAGTAATGAAAAACTGGGAAGCAATCAAAATGGCTGAGGGGAAAAAATCCCTCCTTTCAGGAATTCCTGTATCAATGCCTGCACTGCACAAAGCATACAGGATGCAAGAAAAAGCAGCCAAAACAGGATTTGAATGGCAAAGTATCGATGAAGTAAAGGAAAAGATGCTCGAAGAGAGAGGTGAACTTGAAGAAGCCGAACTTTCGGGAGACTTTGACAAGCTCGAAGAAGAATTCGGTGATTATCTGTTTGCCCTCACCAACTATGCAAGATTCAAAAAAATAAATCCGGAAAATGCTTTAAACAAAGCGAATAAAAAGTTTGAAACCCGATTTGGTTTCATCGAGCAGGAACTGGCGAAATCCAACAGAATCCCGTCTGAGGCTTCTCTTCAGGAAATGATTGATCTTTGGAATAAAGCCAAGGAGTTATAAGTTTTAAGTTATAAATTAAAAATTATGAGTTGATGGTGTATCAGATTTCCCTGCCGCCGAACTTGTCTTTTATAAAAAGGACATAGGGGTCTGTTTCTTCCTTGTCAGGTACGATTTCTTCCCGTTTTCTTGCGAGAGAAGCAAAAAACTTCTTCTCCTCTGCGAGCGGAACCTCATTTACCACCGGCTCATCCATCTCTTCAGGATACTCTTCCACCATGGTTTCTTCCATGATGTTTTCGTATTCCTGTTCAATTGCCGACTCCAGTTCCGGATTTTTCAGATCTGTAATGGGAGCTGCCTCTGCTACTACTGTTGGTTCAGGCTTTTTTTTTTCGTCGTCCTGTTCAGGATTCTTTATTTCTGCTTCCGGTCTGGTTACATTCACATTATCGCCAAAATTGGTCTTCGACAGTATCTCCACGAGTCCGGAAATCGTTTCAGAAGTCTCAAATCCTGTAATCTGACTCAGCGCGAGTTCGCTTCTCAATTTGTGATTTTGGGAATAACGAAGTTCGGAGAGTAATCTGCTTAGATAGTTCATCACCCTTAGCAGGTCACCTTCGGAAAAATATTTTGCGAGTTTCACATATCGTTCGAAATATACCGCAGCACTTTCGATGAGAGAGGTGTCCTTCGTAGCTGCCACTGAAAGAATATTCCTAAAATGCTCAAGCAAACCGTTAAAGAAGTCGATAAAACTCCAGCCGTTTTTATAAACACGGTCGCAGACGAAGAAAGGCATTTTGAAATCTTTATTGATCAGCCCGTCGGTTACTTCAAAGTAGATATCCTCATCGATAAAATTGAAAACCTTTATTACAGACGAATAATCAATTTTATCTCCTGAAAAAGCAGCTGCCTGATCGAAAAAGCTTTCCGCATCACGCATTCCGCCATCAGCTTTTTTTGCGATCAGAGTGAGTGTTTTGTCATCAATCTCAATATTTTCTTTTTCAGCAATCTCTCTGAGACCTTCTTTTATGATGTCAAGGGGAATTCTGCGGAAATCATACCTCTGACAGCGCGAAATGATGGTAATCGGTACTTTGTGGACATCAGTAGTGGCAAATATAAATATAGTGTGTTCGGGTGGTTCCTCAAGAGTTTTAAGGAATGCATTAAACGATTCCTTGGTGAGCATGTGAACCTCATCAATAATATACACCTTGTACTTTCCTGTAACGGGTGCATATCTGACCGATTCTGTAAGGGAACGGACTTCATCAATTCCCCTGTTTGAAGCCGCATCGATTTCGATAAAATCTATCGACTGTCCTGATTGTATTGCAAGACAATTCGCACACACATTACACGGCTCGGCTTCAACGGGATTTAGACAGTTGATCGATTTTGCAATTATCCTCGCAGTTGTCGTTTTTCCCACACCCCTTGGACCGGTCAGCAGGTATGCATGAGCTATTCTCCCTCTTATAATTGCATTTCTTAGAGTGACAGTAACATGTTCCTGTCCAAGAACCGTTTCGAATGTCTGGGGTCTGTATTTCCGTGCTGAAACCTGAAAGCTCATAATCTCTTCTTAAATGTTTGGAATTGTTGTTTTTGACAATAACTGTGCAACAAGCTGCTCAAGATATAATCTGTCAGTATCGTTGAAAGTGGAAAAATCGTAACTGTCGAGGTCGAGCACTCCGAGAAGTTTTCCGTCTTTTAGAAGTGGAACCACGATTTCGGAATTGCTGCCTGAATCACACGCAATATGCCCCGGGAAATCGTGGACATTTTCCACAATCTCCGTCTCTTTGGTGACCATTACTTTTCCGCAAACCCCCCTTCCCGGTTGAATTTCGGTGCATGCAATCTTTCCCTGAAAAGGACCGAGTACAAGTTTTCCTTCAGTAACCAGATAAAATCCCGCCCAACTGACCTTTGGAAAACTCTCTTTTATCACTGCAGTAAAATTGGAAAGCGACGACAACCAGTGATCAGCCTCCTGAATCAGATGAGGCATCTGCTCAAGCAGATATTTATATACTTCCTCTTTAACCGCAGAAACGGGTAATGTAAGTTCAGAACTCATCTAATTGAGACTTTCTGCGGGAGTCCGGCGTTTCTTTTTGACTTCTGATACAGTTTCTGCGTTTTTCTCTATTCTCTCAGCTACTGTCTTTTTCCAGTCAGGGAAAACCCAGTCCAAAGCCTCCTCAACTGTTTCTACAGGCACGATTACAAGGTCTTTTGTGATGTTGGCTCTTATCTCTGCTACATCCGCAGTGTTGTCATTGGGAATCAGAACAGTTTTGTAACCGTTCCTTCTGGCAGCAAGAAGTTTTTCATTGAGCCCCCCGATTGGTAAAACTTCACCTCTCAGGGTAATTTCACCTGTCATTGCAACCGAATCGCTGGCGGGAATCTCCAAAAATGCAGAGAGCATAGCCATAATCATCGTGATACCGGCTGATGGTCCGTCTTTAGGAATCGCTCCTTCAGGCAGATGGATATGTATTTCCTTGTTCAACATGAAGTCGGGTTTTAGTCCAAATTTTTCAGCGTTCGATCTGATGAAACTCAAACCCGCCTGAGCTGACTCTTTCATTACATTTCCGAGTTGCCCTGTAAGTGTTAGCTTTTCCTTGCCGTGCATTACGGTTACATCCACTTTAAGGATGTCGCCACCAACACTCGTCCAAGCGAGCCCCGTTACACTCCCTATTCTCGCACCTTTTTCATAAATATGTTTTTTGTAGCGAGGAGCACCGAGATATTTTTCCACAATGGCGGGTGTAATAACATTTGGTTTCTTCGAGTTTTTCTCATTGGTCTGGATCTTTACCACAAAATCTTTTGCAACTTTTCTCAGGACACCGGTTATTTCCCTCTCCATGTTCCTGACTCCCGATTCACGGGTGTAGTTGTTTATTATCTCAAGAATAGCCTCATCCTCGAACTTCACTTTGGCTTTTCCCAAACCATGCAGTTTTATCTGTTTAGGTATGATGTGTCGCTTCGCTATTTCAAGTTTGTCCACCTCGAGATAACTGGAGAGTTCTATGATTTCCATTCTGTCCTGAAGTGGCAGAGGGATGTTATATCTTACATTCGCTGTCGTAATGAAAAGTACCTGCGATAGGTCATAGTCAACTTCGAGGTAGTGATCATTAAACGAAAAATTCTGTTCGGGATCAAGTACCTCAAGCATTGCCGAAGACGGATCGCCTCTGAAATCGGAACTCAGTTTATCGATTTCATCGAGCAGAATCACGGGATTTACCGTGCCTGCCCGTTTCATGGACTGAATAATTTTTCCCGGCATTGAGCCGATGTAGGTCTTCCGGTGGCCCCTTATTTCAGCCTCATCCCTGACACCACCGAGGCTTATTCTGACAAACTGCCTGCCAAGTGCACGGGCTATCGATCTGCCGAGCGAGGTTTTTCCCACTCCGGGAGGTCCTACGAGACACAGAATCTGACCCCTCATGTTCTTCACAAGATTGAGAACAGCGATGTGCTCTATAATTCTCTCCTTTGGTTTCTCAAGTCCAAAATGATCCTCATCAAGAATCTTCTGTACATGTGAGATATCAAGTTTATCTTTTGTCCTTTTCTTCCAGGGAACAGCTATCAGCCAGTCAAGATAATTTCTGATCACTGTATATTCAGGCGACATCGGGGGGATTTTCGAGAGCTTGTTATACTCCTCGATCGCCTTGTCTTCCACAGATTCCGGCATCCCGGCAGCTTCAATGCTCTCAAGAAGTTTCGCTTCCTCTGAAAGTGCATCATCTTCGCCGAGTTCCTCCTGAAGAATTTTGATCTGCTCTTGAATTATAAACTTTCTTTGCGTTTTTGCTATGTTTTCCTGGACCTTGTGATCGATCTCTTTTTCAACTTTAAGGATTTCTATCTCACCGCGCAGAAGCTTAATCAACTCATAATACTGGTCTTTTAGTTTCCCCTTCCTCATGATTTTCATTTTGCCGTCGATTGCCTGATTTATGTTGGCAGCAGCAAAATAAAGTTTTCTGTCGGGTTCCGAAATGTTCTCAAATGAGACAAGAGTTTCAGCATTTATATTTTTATTTAACGATGCATATTCCTTGAAAGCGATTTCAGCCTGCCTGATTAATGCAGTAATCTCGGCATCGTTCGACATCTGCACTTCCCGCAATTGAATTGCGGCTTCAAAATACTCGGTTTCAGAAGTGAAGTGCTTTATCTTCCCCATAACCAGACCATCAACCACTATTTTGAGCAAGCCATTTGGCAGTTTCATCGTCTGAACAATTTTTGCAATCGTACCTTCCCGATATAACTCATCGGGGCCCGGTTCATCTATGTTGGAATTTTTTTGGGCTGCAAGAAATATGAGTCTGTGGTTGTTTAGTGAGAAATTGGCTGCGTTTACAGAAAGGTCTCTGCCTACAAGAACAGGTGAAATCATATATGGAAAAATGACAAGATCCCTTAATGGCAATACAGGTATTATCTCCGGAATTTCGACTGTAATGCTCTGCTCTTCAGGCTCGTTTATAATTTTACTCATGTTTGTCTAATTTGTGAAAAATAACCTGTAAAAATATCAATAAAGATCGGGTTATTCAAGGCACTCTTTTGGGAGTGGATATTATTTTATTTTTCACGATATTCCACCACTAATTTGCCTCTATTTTATACACACAACTGAATAAATTCTCATTTTGAGTCACTCTTAAAATGAGAAACTGTAATTTTGAGGTAAAAAAAGAGCTTTTTCTTTGGTATGATTTTTGCACTAAAATTGAAGGTTCTTAAACACTAAACCATGGACAATATTATGAGGTCTAACAAGATCACTCTATACAATTTTCTTTTTGTCTTGTTGATGTTCTCATCAACATTGTTTGCCGGCAGTAAAGTGCTGGATTACAATGTAACGCTTAATGGCGTAACCTGGGATGTCACAAATAACAGGACAACTTTTACCTATCTCGTAGTAGGGGACGGTTCCGGTAAAGACCTCTCCCACTGGGTGATAGCGCTTTGCAACAACCATACCGGTGTTACGGGTACACCAAGCCCGACCGCCATCGGTACCGATCCGACCACACAGTTGTATGGTTTTAAATGGGACTGTGGCCAGAAAATTGGTCAGTCAAAGGTTTACACTCTTGTCGTACCGGGAATTTGGGATACTGCTCAGGTGCAGATAGCTGCGAAAGCAGGTCTTAATATCGATTACGGTACTGTAACCGGTCCTGCATGTACTGCTTACAACCCCAAAGCTTCGGTTGGAGACAGGGTTTGGCTTGACACAGACAAAGATGGCATACAGGATGCCGGTGAGAATGGAGTTTCAGGTGTTACGGTTAAACTTTACGATTGCAACAACAATCTGATTTCGACCACAACTACAAATTCAAGTGGTAATTACCTTTTCAGTGATCTCGTCCCCGGAGATTATTATGTAAAATTTGAACCATCTTCAAGTTATGTTTTCACAGATCAGAATGAAGGTTCAGACGATTCAAAAGATTCAGATGTCAGTGAAGCCACCGGAAAAACGGGCTGTACTACACTCTCACCCAACGAAAATGATCTTTCGTGGGATGCGGGTCTTACCACCGTACCGCTTCCTGAGGGAAAAATTGGCAATAGGGTATGGAATGACCTGAATTTCAATGGTATCCAAAATGATGGTGAACCAGGTCTCGCAAATGTTACCGTTAAGTTATACACTTGTGATGGTACTCTACTGAGTACCAAAGTAACCAATTCCAATGGAAATTATCTTTTTGAGACACTTCCGACCGGATCATACTACCTTGAATTTGTAAAACCAAACGGTTTTGTTTTTACAACAAAAGATGCCGGTTCTGACGATGAAAAAGATTCAGACGCCAATCCAGCAGACGGAAAAACCGCTTGCTTCAACCTCCTGACAGGAAATGAAGATGAAACCCGTGACGCCGGTCTTTATGACCCTCTAACTATGAAGGGTTCTCTTGGAAATCTTTTCTGGAAAGATCTTAATGCAAACGGACTCCAGGATAACAATGAACCCGGTATAAGTGGTGCAACTGTCAGATTGCTCGACTGCAGTCTGAATCAGGTTGCCACAACCACAACCAACAGCAACGGTGTTTACTCCTTCACAAATGTTACACCCGGCGACTATGTTGTTGAATTTACACTCCCGTCAGGGTATGTGTTCGCTCCTTCAAATCGCGGATCCGACGACAACAAAGATTCTGATGTAGATCCTAATACAGGTAGAACAGTCTGCATAACCCTCGCTCCCGGTCAAACCGACCTCACATGGGATGCCGGTGCTTATCTCCCTGCCACTTGTGCAACTGACTGGTCAGGATCCCTCGGTCCCGATTCAACCATTTGCCTCTACACCCCGCAATGGATCACGATTAATGGCTCGGTAAATCTGTTACCTCAAAACACCCGTGCACAACTCGTGTTGACATGGAAAGTTGTTAAACCCTCTAATGTAACCAATTGTCCTTCCGGATTTGATCCCTGCACACAGGATCATTTTACACAAAAATGGATATATGGCGATACTACATTTACAATGCAGGCATGGTGGCCCGGAATTACTCCAACAGATACTCTGGTCGAGATTCGGTACAGTATGAGCATTCTTGATTGTGACGGAAACCAGATCAAGACAGGTGTTAACAGAACCCTGTCATGGAATCCTTCAGTCTGTCCACCTCCAAACGCGCCCGAAGCTGATTTGAGTCTGATTAAATCCGTCTCAAATCCGACCCCGCAGAATGGTGAGACAATTCAATATACTATAGTTTTGAACAACGCCGGTCCTGGAACCGCAACCGGAATCAAGGTAAGCGATGTTCTCCCTGCAGGTATAGTGTATGTCAGCTCCAGCCCGACAGTCGGAAGTTTTGATGTAAACACGAATCTGTGGACAGTTTCGTCACTCGCTGCTAATGCAAGTGCAACACTTGTTATCAATGCAAGAGTGAATGTCAATCTGATGAACTCACTTTCATTCGACCTTGGAGTTGCAAAGAATTACAACCTTTTTGTGCTGAATGACTATACAGCTCCTTCCTCCGATACAGAGGGCAAGGTAGCAGTAGGAAATGACTGCAGAATTGGTAACTACAGCGTCGGTGATAAGCTCCAGAATTCAAACGGTACCGAAGATGTGCTTGTGGTTGGTCATAACCTCTACTTCACATCCGGAAGAGTTTACAACGGTAATGTGGTATATGGAAACTATGCCGAAGTAACTCCTTACCTCGCCACAATCACTGAAGGCACACTCAGAAAAGATAGTGTTATCGATTTCCCTGCTGCTTCAGCCTATCTGCTGAATCTCAGCAGTCAGTTTGCAGCTTATGGAACCAACGGTTCCGCAGGTCTCCAGTATGGTAAACTGTCACTTGTCGGATCAAATCCGTCATTGAATGTTTTCAAGATCTGGGCTGACACACTCTCGATGGCAAACGATTTCGAGATCAGCGTTCCTAACGGAGCTTCTGCCCTCGTAAACATATTTGGATCGTATGCCAATTGGAAAGGCGGACTGAATGTTTATGGAACTCCATATTCGAATGTTCTTTACAACTTTGTCGAAGCCGATTCAATAACCATCTCCAATATAGATGTTAGAGGTTCTATTCTTGCTCCTCGAACTGATGTGAACTTCATTTCCGGTGTACAAAACGGTCAGATGGTTGCAAAGAATGCAAAAGGAAAAGGTCAGTATAATCTCGTTCTCTTCAGAGGAAACATACCTGTTGACACAACAGTAGTGAATACCGCTGAAGTGGTTGCAGCAGTTCAGAATGACCCTGACTCTCATCCAAACAACCACAATAAGAATGAAGATGATATGAGCTCTGCCGCAATAGTTATCAGCAGAGAAGTGAACAACACCTCGGGATCGTCATACAACTGGCAACAGGTTTCAACTGTTGGTTTCAATCAGATAATCCTTACTATGGTCAACGATCAGAACGGTAACCTGCTTGCAGGAACCTTTGGTGGTGGAATCTACAGATCGACAAACGGCGGTGCAGAGTGGACTTTGATAAATTCAAATATGCTCTCTGTCTATGTCTGGTCATTGATCTCGGTTCCGGGTGGAAAAATCTACGCCGGTACTGAGTCAGGAATCTATGCTTCAACTGATAATGGTAATACATGGTCTGTGGCAGGTTTGAGCAACCGTGATGTAAGAGCCCTGCTGCTTGGAAACGGCGGAACAATATACGCCGGTGTCTGGGGAAGTGGTATCTATTATACCGATGACTTCGGATCAAGCTGGACAGAATTCAGCACCGGTCTTACCGATCTCGCTGTTCATGCACTTGCCAAAAACAGCAACGGTGACATCTATGCAGGTACAATGGGCGGTGGAGTTCACAAACTCTCCCTCGGAAGTGGCGCATGGATTCACCTCAACTCGAACCCTGTCAGCAGATTCATCTGGTCACTCACAGTTGACGGAAACGGTGTTGTTTATGCCGGAACTTATGGTGACGGTGTAATAAGAAGTGAAGACGGAGGTGCTTCATGGCAGAGAATTTCCTCAGGAATGACTGCTTCGCATATCTATGCAATCGGTCACGATGCAATGAACAATATCTTTGCAAGTGCCTGGGGCTCGGGAGTTTATATGCTTCCAGTAGTTGTCACAAGAGGTCTCCCCGATTTCTGGATGGATTTTGGTTTGTCAGGCAAGAATATCTCATCAATCTCTGTAAACTCTTCTACAAACGAAGTGGTTGCTGGTACTGATGCCGGTGATATCTATAAAACTGATATCATCCTGTCAGCAAAAGACAATTCAACAATTCCGACCGAATTCAAGCTGTTCCAGAATTATCCGAATCCGTTCAACCCTGCGACTGTGATTGAGTTTACTCTTCCTTCAGTTCAGGATGTTAAACTGGTTGTGTATAATATCCTTGGCCAGCAGATTCAGGTTCTGAATAATGGACAACTGAAACCCGGATATCATAAATTTACTTTCGATGGCAAGGGCCTTGCGAGCGGTGTATATTTCTACAGACTCGTAGCCGGTCAGTTCACAGAAGTGAAGAAAATGATTCTCCAGAAATAAGCAAATGAACTTCGGATATCGCTTTTTAATTCGAAAAATCGATACCTGACTCTCAATAAATTAGATCTTAAAAGCTGCCCGAAGAAATTTGAGGCAGCTTTTTTTTGTCCCATTCGTCATTTATATCCTCCATTCATCCATTTTTTTGCTTTTTTCCTTGTTATAACATCTTTTAATTTCGCTTTTTTGTTATATTTGCATCGCAATTTTTTATTTATATAATAAACAGTTGCAAACAGACTTAACGAAAATTTAAACTATTTGCATATTAAATGAGTAAAGTCTAATTTACATTGAAGCTTTTTTTGCTTTTTGGAAACTTAATTCCATTCAACAATCCACAATAAGGAGTTATTATATGAAACAAGTATTTGCATTTGTTCTTTTAGTTGCATTTCTTGCTACAGTAACCAATGCCCAGTCAGGTTTGGTACCTAAAGAAAAAAGTGGCGGCTACGCCAGAGTACAGGCAATGGGCGGAGAAGGTGGAACAAATCCATTTTTAGTAGACGCTTTTAACATGACAAACAACCCTGCTTTTGCCAAATATTATGGCAATTTCCTTTGGGGTGATATCGGTGCTTCAGCCGCTGCCGCTAATGACGGTGATGGTCAGTTCGCCGGATTCAACTTTGCACTTGACAAAAAACTTACACTCGGTGCCATCCTTGCAAGAAACGACTTCAAGGGTGCCGGTATCTCGAGTGTTTCGATGACTAACAGCCTCGTAACCATCCTCAATGGTTTACCAGGAACCGGAAGAAATGCTGTCAACCTCGACAACAACTTCCAGCTTCTCGGTGCTTATGCTCTTTCTGATGCTACAGTTCTTGGTCTTGGTGTTTCCTTTGCTTCCACACAGAACGATTTGACACCCGCTACTGGTACTGCAGACAAATCCTCAGCTTCACAGCTCGGATTAAACCTTGGACTTATCCAGCATTTCTCAAAAGACAACGGTCTTGATTTCTCATTCTCTTTTGTTTCCGGAAGTGCTAAAAATGAAGCTGCCAAGACAAATAAAGTATCTGCTTCAACCATCGGTGTTGGTGCAAGATACTTCCACAACATTGGCAAAGGTTTCTCTTTTGTCCCTGTAGTTTCCTTCACAACAATGAGCGGAACTGTTGATGTTGCCGGTACAAGCACTGATATGGATTCATACACCAATTTGGGTGTTGGCGCTGGTCTTAACTATACTACCGGTGACCTTTTCCTCGCTGGTGGTGTTAGCTTCGCTACTGAATCATGGACTTCCAAAGCAACCACAACTGCTCCTGAACTTACAAAAAACCACATGTGGTTCCCAGTTTGGAATCTTGGTGCAGAATTCAAAGTCACCGAGTGGATGAAAGCAAGACTTGGTTACAAAGTTGCTACCAACAAAGACAAAATGGAATCAGCTGCAACCGCAACAACCAAAAACGAAACTGTTGCTACCATGTTCGACAGAACCGGTGTTACACTCGGTCTCGGATTCAAATTTGGAAGCTTCAACCTCGACGCTACAGTTAATGACGAAGTTTTGAGACAAGGTTTCAAAAACCTTTCAACAGGTGGTGTTAACACATTTGGACATATTTCAGCAAGCTACGCTTTCTAAGATATCATCAAATTTTATTCCCCAAAAAGGCTGTCTGAAAAGGCAGCCTTTTTTTATATTCATTCTGATTAAATTTACTCTCGCTTTTTTTTAATTTACACTCCCCTTGTGCAAAATGAATGAATAACTACAAAATTATCATCCAGTATGACGGTTCCGGTTTTCAGGGATGGCAGATCCAAGCCAAGGGTAAAACTGTACAAGGCGAAATCAAAAGGGCTCTTGAAGTACTTCTTAAACATGAAGTGGTGCTAACAGGTGCCGGAAGAACAGACACGGGTGTGCATGCCCTCGGTCAGGTTGCCAATTTTAAGAGTGAACAAACTCTCGATTTTTATCGATTCAAGCACTCGCTTAATTCGATGCTCCCCTTCACAATAAGAATTCGAAGCATGGAAAGCGTTCCTGAGTCGTTCAACTCAAGATTTGATGCTTTATCGAGATCGTATGTCTATTTTATCTCGAACTCCCCTTCCCCATTTAATTTCAGGTTCATTTACAATTATCATTATCCGTTGAATGTGTCGCTTTTGAACATTTTATCACGCCCGTTGACCGGTATGCATGATTTCTCTTCTTTTACTAAATACGCCAAAGACCGTGAAAATTTTGATTGCAACATAAAGTCATTAAAATGGACCAGGATCAAGGATAATGTCGTTTTCTTCATAGAAGCTGACAGATTTCTACACGGCATGGTAAGGGCTATAACAGGCACGGTGTTGAGACTGGCAAAAGAAGGCGGAACCGA
The DNA here is from genome assembly GCA_017302895.1 of Ignavibacteria bacterium. Lineage (NCBI taxonomy): Bacteria > Pseudomonadati > Ignavibacteriota > Ignavibacteria > Ignavibacteria bacterium. Next base: position 958,517 of record JAFLBV010000002.1, read on the forward strand.
AAATGACATGAATGACATCCTCAATTCCAAAAACCGGGAAAAAGCATTTGGTTCGGTACCTGCTAAAGGGCTGTTTCTATATAAAATTAAATATCAGGTATAATATTGCTCACCTTCCGAAAATCAGTCACAATCAATGTAAATAAGGAAAAAATATTTAATTTTCACCTTGATACCACAAATATCTCAGTTATCTCTCCCCCCTTCCCAAAAGTATTAAAAGTGGAAATGAGTGAGAAACCCCTGAAAAAAGGGTCAAAAGTCAGTCTCGAAATCGATTTTCTTCTTTTCAGGCAGAACTGGCTAATAAAAATTTCCGAGGTAATCTCGGGCTCGCTGATTACAGACCTGCAGGAAACAGGTCCCTTCAAATTTTGGGAACACAACCACAGATTTTCCGGTGAAGATGGTGCCGTGGTCATGATGGACGAAATTAGATTCCTTCCACCGTTCGGAATATTTGGGTGGCTTGCTCTTCCTTTTGTATATTTACAACTCTATTTAATGTTTTCTGACAGACATCGAAGAACCAAAAAATATCTTGAGAGGTAACAGAATTTGGATTTTTTTGCAGAGATTCATCCAAAAGCAGTACATTACCCGGTCGCTTTGCTTAGCATCTATCCGCTGCTTTTAATTATTTACAACTTTTACAAAAATGAGGTTCTTGCAAAATCAGCACTTTTGATGCTTGCCGGTGGAATCGCCGGTGTAGTATTTGCCCTGTTCACAGGAAACAGTGCGTTTCAATCTTTTGTGCAGGCAAATTCATCCCACCCTCAAATAAAGATGATTACCGAACTCATAGAAGTTCACGAGGATTTTGCAACAGCTCTAACTTTTGTCTTTTCTGCTGCCTTTGTGCTTAATTTCCTCTTTTTCGTAAAAATGTACATAAAAAAGGAAGCTGACTCGAAGTTTGTCGTAAATGCTCCGCGCATTCTTCTCGCTTTATCGGCACTCGGACTCTATTTCCTCTATAAAACAGCAGAGATTGGCGGAAAACTGGTTTTTGATTATGGTGTCGGCACCAAAAATTTCCATGTGAATTAATGAAAAAATTTACCTTTATCCTTTTGTTACTCTTATCCTTTACTGCCTTTGCCGGTGATCCGGGCGAAAGCAGAGCGAAGGGCTATTTCTTTGCCTTGGGGGTCGGTCCCCGGGTTCCATTTGGCAATTTTAGTTCGAAAACCATAATGGGCTACGGATTCAACGCCGAGCTGTCATATGTGGACAACAAAATAATGCCCTACTTCATCTTTGGCAGAATTGGTTTTGAACAGTTTCCGGGCAGTCAGGACTACTATCAGGATACAGAATATTCCCATTACAGCATGCAATACCTCCCCCTCTCAGTGGGTGTCAGGCACTACTTCCCTCCGATTCTGAAAAATGTGTTCCTGCTTACTCCTATCGCCGAAGTTTCAGGCTCGATGATTATCTTTCAGGAACTGCACGATTTTAAACAGGGAATTAATAAAAACGGCTATATCGAAGACGGTGTGCGGTTTGGAGGAAGTGCCGGATTTGGAGTCTCCGCGTTTGTACTTGAGGCAATGGCATCCTATAACATTTATAACGACAGTCACTTCATTTCGTTTGATCTGAGGGTCCGACTTCCTTTGTTTGTTTCATTCTAATCAGGAAATTTCAAATGAATTACAATTTTCTTCTGTTTTCACTCGAAAATAATATCGCCACAATCACAATTAACAGACCCGACAAACTAAACGCCCTCAATGGCGATTTGTTGAATGAACTGGAAAATCTCATCGACCTTGTAAAAGAAAACAACGAAGCCAAAGTGGTTATTATTACGGGTGCCGGTGAGAAGTCATTTGTTGCCGGAGCCGATATTTCCGAGCTGGCAAAACTCTCTGTTTCAGAGGCAAGAAAATTTGCCCTCAAGGGTCAACGAATTTTTTCAAAAATTGAGACACTCGGGAAACCCGTGATTGCAGCGGTGAATGGTTTTGCCCTGGGTGGCGGCTGCGAACTTGCCCTTGCCTGCCATATCCGTTTCGCTTCTGCCAATGCCTTTTTTGGGCAGCCGGAAGTGAACCTTGGCACTATTCCGGGATACGGAGGCACTCAACGTCTTGCCAGACTTGTAAACACCGGTAGAGCTCTTGAAATGATTCTTGGTGGAGACAGAGTCTCAGCCTCCGAAGCGTTTGCAATGGGACTTGCGAATAAAGTGTATGAAAAAGAAGAACTCCTCTACAAAACGATGGAATTTGCCCAAAAACTGGTTCAAAAACCCGCCCATGCTCTGAATTACGCTCTTAGTGCAGTTCTTGCCACTAACGAACTAAATCTTGATGCCGGACTCGATTTTGAAGCATCTCTCTTCGCACTGAGTGCAGGTACGGGTGACTTTAAGGAAGGGACTTCTGCTTTTCTTGAAAAAAGGAAGCCCGAATTTAAGGGGAATTAATTGCCGGGTTCGCACAGTTGATCAGATTTAAACTCGTTATCATCTTTCTTTTGGTGGTTGCCAATATCTTTGTCTTTTTCAATTACAAAGAGGCAAAAACCGCGGAGAAAAAGGCGGTTGTTGAGGCTTTTCCGGTCAAAAAGCGACCACTCTCCCCCTTTATCGTCGATTCAGTTCTAAAGGCGACCCTGACCGAATTCTCAATCCCCGATTCTTTTTATGTGAAAAGTAAAAAGAAAAAGAAATTCCACAAACTTTTTGTACCTGAAGATTTGCCTCTTCCGACAATTGAAAATATCATATATAACAAACTGGGTGAGTTCGAAGGAAAGGTTAAGGCAGGGTATAATAAAAAGGAGAAAGGGACACTTTTTTCGATTCCTTTTGGTGATACCCTGAACTATGCATTTTTGGTACAAAGGAAGAAGGGGTACACAAGGTCTTCATCGGTTATTTCAATCGTGATCAGCGGATACGAGAAATCTTCCGAAGAAACTAAAAAATATCTGAGAGATTATCCTGAACCATATGTCATTCTGCTAAAACCCACAAAAAGTGTCCAGGTTTTATCTAAAGACTTTGACGATCAACAGCTCCCTTATGCCGTTCTGGTAGGAAGTGACGATGCCGACCTCGAATTCAGGATATCCGAAAACCACCCGAAAAAAAGAATTGAAACAACGATTTCAGGTCTCATTAATGCCTTTCCGAATTCAGCTTTTTTCTATGTTGATCATTCTTCCGCTCTCGGCAATTCTGTAATTCTTCCCTTTGTCAAAGAAAAATTTGAATTGAAAAAGAAGCTGCTGATCAAATCGAATATTTTCATTCCTGTCAGTGGAAACGATTCAACGGAGACTGTGAATGCTTTTAATGAAGAATATTCAAAAAACAGGAAGAAACACAATCTCGTATTTATCCTGAAACCTGAGTCAATCATCTGGCTCGAGGGAGAGATAAAAAAACTCCGTAAAAAGGGGGTTAAAATATCAGGAACATTCGAGACAGGCGGACAAACAGCCCCAGCTACTCCCTGATTACCACCATACCTTTGTCATTCACTTCAACCACTCCCCTCATTAATGGTTTGGGGATGGTCTTTACAATTTCCTCCATGTCACCCACCAACACAATCTGCATGTTTTCGAGTAGCATATACTTGTTGGCAGCGGTAATTGCCTGATCGATATTTATTTTACCATAGCCCTTCCTGCTGACACTATAGTAATCAAGTGGCAAATCCCGTTGTATGAGAGACCTCTGAAGCGCCGAAACCATACCGTAGGTCTCAAACATAAATGTATCACTTCGGGTCGACTGGTTTTTAACAAACTCAAGCTCTTCTTCGGTTATATTCTTCCTGATCAGATTCATCTCTTTCAGTATTTCAATAAGTGCTGCTCCGGTGTTTTGAGTATCAACTGAAGTGCTTATGATATACTGGCCTGAGTATTTCATCATGTACATGAAGGAGTGAATCCCGTAGGTGAATCCCTTCTCTTCACGCAGATTCTTGATAAGTCTGCTGTTGAAGTGTCCCCCGAAAATATTGTTTACCAGGGTGAATGCGAGATCATCAACCGAAAGTTTCAACGGATCCAGAGGAAACCCGCCAAGCATTTCTGTTTGTGGAGCGTCTTTTCTGTCCAATATGTATATTCTGAGGTCGCGAAGTGAATAGTCGGTATCAACCTTTTCGGGATCGTGAACTCCCAGTCTCCCCTTAAAGTTTTTCTTTATCGAATCTTCAACAACTGACCAGTCGAGATCGGTCACCACAGTGAAGACAGGCCTGACGGGTTCAATTCTTTCTGCATGGAAAAAGGTAACATCCGAAAGTGTCATTTCCTCTATCGATTCCTCGGTTGCGGCGAGAGAGGTATATGCGTTTGGTCTCCCCTGAACAATTTTACCTAAAAGTCTCCATGCCATCGCCTGAGGCTGGTTTTTAGCCTGCTGGATTGCATTTCTGATCTTGTCTCTCTCCCGTTCAAAATCCTCAAGTTTGAAATGTGGATCGTAAACCACCTCGGACACTAATTTCATCATCAGGTCGAGGTCATCTGAAAGTCCGCTGATGCTAACCTCGAAATTGTCGCTTCCTGCCATTATACTGAGTGAAAGTCCCCTGCTTTCAAGAAGTGCATTAAGCTGCAGGGAATCCCATTCTCCTGCGCCTTCATCGAGAAGTGCCGCCGTAAGCTGTGCGAGTCCCTCTCCACCAACAGGATCATACTTTGATCCGGCTTCCACAATAAAGGTCACCACGGTGATCGGCAGACCCTCTTTCTTTTGAAATATCACCCTCGAGCCATTCTCAAGGAAATATTCCGGAAATGCAGGTGGTACATAGTCACTCTTTTTAGACGGTGCAGGTGCCTTTGATCTGTCAAGTGTATTTATCATTTTCCACCTCCGGGTACAATCAACAACCTGGCATAATTTTCTGTTGTATATTTCAATGCCACTGCTTTCAACTCATCTGCATCGATGGATTCTATCGTCTTCAGGATATTTTCCATCTCATTAGGATTACCTGTGTAAAAATTGTACTCGTTCATTCGCGAAGCAATTGCATTCACACTCTGCATATTATAGATCGCTTGAACTTTATAGTTATATTTAATTCTTTGCATCTCTTCTGCTGAAATTTCGCTGTTCAGCGCTTTGTGCAACTCATCAATTATCTCCTTCTCCATCTCTTCAGGTTCAATTCCGGGTTTCACTAGGGCGGTCAGAAGGTTCATACCGTGATATTTTCCGGTGTAGTTGGAAAACTCGATGTTTTGCAGAGACTCATCTGTAAAGACAAACTTTTTGTGCAGACGGGAGTTTTTTGATGAAGTCAGGAAATCGCCTGTAAGCGCAAGAGCTATGTCTTCGCGGGTAAATGCAGTTGTTGAAGGCCAGGCAAACATCAGTTTTGGAAGGTAAACTTTGTCGACAAATACTTCTTTTACGGTTTCCCGGAGTGAAAATTCTTCCACTTTTTCTGGTGCCGGTGGAGGGACAGTACCTTTTATTTCGCCAAAATATTTGTTTATGAGTTCTTTTGTTTGGTCAATTTCGATATCTCCGCCAACCACAAGAGTGGCATTGGAGGGAGAATAAAATGTGTTAAAAAATTCCCTTACATCATCCAAATCAATCGATAAAATATCGTTCATGTATCCTATTACCGGTCTCCGATAAGGGTGACCTTCAGGATACACAAGTTTCAACAACTTCTCGAAACCAAGACCGTAGGGTGCATTATCGTACCGTTCCAGTCTTTCATTTTTTACTACATCTATTTGATTTGAAAGTGTTTCCTGAACAAGCGCAGGGAGGAACCAGCCCATTCTGTCTGATTCGAGCCACAAACCGAGTTCGAGGTGTGTGGATGGTAGTTTGTCGAAATATACTGTCCTGTCGAATGTTGTGTTGGCATTCAGGTTACCGCCGGTCTCCTGAATATAGTGAAAATGTTTCCCTTTCGGAACATTTACAGACCCCTGAAACATCATGTGCTCGAAGAGATGCGCAAGTCCCGATTTACGGTTTCCTTCATTTGCACTTCCGGTTTTGTAAAGCAGGTTGATTGAAACAATCGGATTTTGATTGTCCCTTGTAAGAATTACTTCAAGACCATTGTCCAGGAAATATTTCTCATAATTAATGTTAATCATTTTACCCTCATTAGTTGAGTATTTTTAGAATCCTGTCTCCTCTAATTGATCCCAGCAAACGGAAAAGATCGCTGAACGGGATCTTGTTATCCCAGGAGAACAGGACAAAAACCGCCTTGCCAACGATCATATTGCGTGCAACGGGACCCCAAAATCTTGAGTCAGAAGAGTCATCCCTGTTATCACCCATCATGAAATAGTAGTCTTCCTGGAACTCGTACTCATCAACTGCCTTGTCTTTTATAAACACCTGACCGTTGGTTATCTTTACCACTTCCTCACCAAATTCCCTGTTGATGAAGTGCTGCCATCCGATTGCGGACTGAGGCGTAAGTTTTACCTTGGCGCCTTTTTTAGGCACAACAAAAGGACCAAAATTGTCAGGGTTCCAGTTCTCGTAACCCGGGAACATGTATGCAGCAATTCTTGGATCGTTCTGAGAGGCCCCGTACTGAATGTATGGTGGAAGTGGTGCCGGTTTACCGTTTACAAATACTACCTTGCTACGAACGACAAGTGTGTCCCCGGGCAAGCCGATGCATCTTTTTACATACTGAATATTCTCAGGATTCGGTCTGAATTCCCCTTTTTCGCCGGGGAAATCGAAGACAACAATGTCACCTCTGTCAGGGTCTGTGAAGATATCCCAACGAAAGTGGGGTATTTTAATCTCTGTGTAAGGAATGAATTTCGGTGAATTGATTCCGTAGATGAATTTGTTTACAACAACAAAATCACCCACTAAAATTGTACTCTCCATCGATGGAGTGGGAATTCGGGTGTTCTGAAAGAAAAATGATATAATAAAGAGTGCTGCAACAAAAGCTTGAAGCAATGACTTCAGCTCTTTTTTTACATTCAAGATTTTTTCTCCAAATTAAAATGTAAATTTACGAAAAGAGGAGTTATTAAGAGGTTGAAAGTTTTGTGACCTTGTGGTTTCAAGCCCGTTTTTTCAGACTTTTAAGCAATATTTCATTGACAACTGCAGGATTTGCTTTTCCCTTCGTTTCCCTCATGATTTTACCCACAAAGAAACCCGCAACTTTCTCTTTACCGCTTAAATACTCCTGAACCTGTGCCGGATTTTCATCGAGGAGTTTTTCAACCACCTGCTCAAGTTCGTCCGTATTCGATATTTGCATCAAACCTTCTCTCTCCACTATTTTATGGGGATCTGTCGGTTCATGTAACATCATTGCGAATACTTCCTTGGCAATTTTACCCGAGATAACGCCTGATGTTATCAGATTTACGAGTTCTGAAAGTCGTTTGGGTTCTATTATGAATCCGGTAAGCAAAATCTTTTCTTCATTGGCAACCTTCAAAACTTCAGTCATTATCCAGTTGCTGATCTCTTTGTAATTCTGAGTGTGTTTTACACATTCTTCAAAGTAATATGTGTAGTCCGGTTGTTGAGTCAGAATTGATGCATCATATTGAGGAAGATTGAAAACGGTTTCGTATCGTTTCTTCTTCGCTTCAGGCAACTCAGGTAACGATGATTTCACCCTCTCAAACCATTCATCATCTATTTCGAGCGGCATCAAATCCGGATCCGGGAAATATCTGTAGTCGTGCGAATCTTCTTTAGATCTCATCGGGGTTACAATTCCCCTGTCAGCATTCCAAAGAAGTGTCTGCTGCACTATGCTTCCGCCATCCTCGAGAATGTCTATCTGCCTCTCGATCTCAAAATTGATAGCCCGTTCGACATTTCTGAAGGAGTTCATGTTTTTTACTTCTGTTTTGGTGCCCAGCTTTTGTTCACCACGCAACCTGACTGAAATATTGGCATCGCATCTCAAAGATCCCTCTTCCATATTGCCGTCGCAAATACCGAGGAAAAGAAGTGTTTGTCTCAGCTTTTTCAGATATGCTGCAGCTTCGGCACCACTTCTCAGATCAGGTTCACTAACAATCTCAATGAGAGGGACACCGCACCGGTTGACATCCACCAGGGTGCTCTCTCCTCTGTCATGTATCGACTTCCCCGCATCTTCTTCCAAATGAGCTCTTGTTACTCCAATCTCTTTTATCGTGCCATCTTCCAGCTCGATTTTCACAACACCTCTGCCCACAACAGGTAAAGAGAATTGTGAAATCTGGTAGCCTTTTGGCAGATCGGGATAGAAATAATTTTTCCGGGCGAAGATGGAATGGCGGTTCACTTCAGCATCGAGTGCAATCCCGAGCCGGATGGCAAACTCGACTGCAGTTCTGTTTAATACCGGCAGTGTTCCGGGGTGTCCGAGACAAACGGGACAGAGATTACTGTTCGCGTTTTCTGAAAAAACCGATGAACAGCCACAAAATATTTTAGTTTTTGTCTTGAGTTGTGCATGAACCTCCAATCCAATTACAGGTTCATATTTTTCAAGCAGGGAGTGAAATGTCATGCTCTATTTTTTTGAGTAAATGGCATTCCCGTAGGGCGAGAGGGTTAATTTTATCCTGTCCTCGAATTGTTCAGTCTCTCCGGAAAACGCCTCGGTGTAAACTCCCGAGTAATTACCCAACTGAAGTTCTATCGTTTTTTCTTCTCCGGATAAATTGAAACAGGCAAGAACATTGCTGTCATCAGCTTCACGCATAAATGCGATTACTTTACCATCAAGATTCTCGTCAAGTCGAACCAGATCACCACCTTTAATCCCCTTGTATAAAGCAGGATTAACTTTTTTAAGTCGCGAAAGGGTCCTGTAGAGTTCTGTCATTTTATTTTTTCCGTTTTTATTCATCAAATCAAATCTTCGTATTTTTGCTGTTGGAATGTCTAAACTGATATGGCCGCAACATTCCGGCTCAGCCAGCATCACCTTTATTTTGAACAGTCAGGAACTTAAGGTTTTAAGCTGCTGTTCTAATACTTATATGGTTTATGCTCAAAAGTAACCTGCTAATTTAACGATATTGACCAACATAAAAAACAGCTAAAATTAATATTTTTTTTAGTAGGGAAGTAATAATTATACCAGAATTAGTAATAAATTTATATCTTTACATTTGAGAATCAGAAAATTTAATTCGCTCTTTATTAATAATAAAACCGTTTATTCAGATGAAAATTTATTTCAGAGAAAACCAGTTAGCTTACTTAAACCAGATCGCTGCGAATACAGTGGGTCATTCCAACTTTACTCTCCTTGTAGGTAAAAGAAAAGTTGGAAAAACCACACTGATAAAACAGTTTCTGAGAGCAAATGCCGGTGCTTACTTTACAATTAGTAACAAATCGTCATTCCTGCAATTACAGGATATTTCAGAGTACCTGAAATCTTATACCTTTCCTGACAGTTTCATACCTAATTTCCAAAGTTGGGGTAACTTCTTCGAATTTCTGTTCTATATCGCTCGAAACAGACCTGTTAATATAGTTATTGATGAGTTTCATAACTTTGAATTGATCGAATCTGAAGCATTTGACGAGTTAAGAAGAGCCTGGGACACACACTCTAAAAATTCCATGCTCAACCTGATCGTTGTTACTTCAAATATCGATTTCATGAAAAGAAAATTTGAGGGTGAAGACAGCCCGTTATTCAGGATTAACAACCACTTTATCAAACTTACTCCTTTCCGCCTTTCGGATGTGATTGTTATTTTCAGGATGAACAATTCGAAATTGTCAACCAACCAGATTATCGACCTTTACACAATTTTTGGCGGTCTACCCAAGTATTACTTTCTTATTGAAAGGCATCACCTGTGGAACAAAGACCTTGAGACTATTTTGAAGGAACTGGTATTTGTCGATTTTGCTCCGCTCGCCTACGAATTGAAGGAATTGCTCATCAATGACTTCACTAGAGGCAATAAAATATATCTCTCCATCCTCCAGGCAATTGCCGCCGGATTCACAAAGATGTCTGATATCGCAAAAACCGTGAACATTCCGGTAACGAATCTGACAAAATATCTTTATGAACTCGAAAAGAAAAAGAGACTTATCGAGAGACAACTCCCCGTGAATACAAGTGATGATGCAAAATCGAAATTCGGTAGATATTTTATCAGAAATTATTTTGAAAATTTCTGGTTCAGATTTATCCAGCCCGATATCATCAATTTTGAAATGGGCGAGTATGACAAGATGCTTGTTACAATCAGCGACAAACTCGGTGAATATGTAAACAGCAGACTCGGAATATTCGTGAGAGAAATCTTTCATGACTATCAGAAAAGCCCTTATATCCAGTACCTCTTCCCGTTCGAAATCACGAGCGTTGGTTCTGTTTGGAACAGAAGAGATACAATTGAAATTGTTGTCGTAAGTGAATCTGCCCGTGCAGTGCTTTATGCAAATCTTGTTCTTCAGGATGAACCTCTGAACAAGTATGATGTAAATCTCGCATCCACTCAGTTCTTCAAATTCAAAAACCTTTATGCGAATTATTCGAAAAGGTATCTGTTGATTACGAAGAACGGGCTTGATGAGGGTGCTGAAGCATTCTGCAAACAGAAAAACATTTCAACGATCGACATAAATGTATTCTTTGATGCTCTCGTCAGCGACACAGTTGATGCAGATGCACAGATTATCGAAATTGTCGTTTGATCGGCTGATTTCTCAGTATTTTGGAGCTGCCCTGACCCGGCAGCTTTTTTTTTTTACTCCAACTCGCCGTATATCAGAATGTCAGTAAGATTCACACCGGTATGTCCAGTAATGACGGCTGAACCTGTCTTACCGATCCATTCACCTGAATTGCTCGACTCAAGATAACTCTCAAAATCAAGACCTCTGTTCAAACTCTCCGGAAAGGTGTTCCCATCAATAATTGCTCCTGCAAAGGATGTGGTGCCGTCTTTGCCATCCGTACCTGCCGCTAGCAACACAGCATCCCTTCCGGCTATGAGCTTTGAAAACCGCATTGCGAACTCACATGCTCTTCCTCCAATTCCCTCCCCTTTTACTTTCACACCCGGCTCTGCCCCGGATATGATCAACACAGGTAAGCCTGAAAGTCTCCGCTTTTCTTTTATAATCTGACACTTTTCAAAGAAAGCAGTTGCTGTATCTTCCACATTCCCTGTAACAGGTTCGTCACAAACCACCAAATCCATCTTCACTCCTGATGCCAGTTCTGCAAAAGTATGAAGAAATCTTCTGTTTGAGTCGATAATCTTTGTTTCAGGGATGATTTGTGTTTTTTGGACAGTGGGAAGTGTCTTTTCGACGATTGTTAAAATCCGGCGTATAAAATCAGTGTCAGCAGGTTTCGAAAATCTCTGCAGCACTTCTCCCGTTTTTCCGGCGTCTGCCTCCAAGGGAACCAGCATTCCCGATCCGATAGCCCTTACATCATCAGATAATACATCCGAAATGATGAGATTAAGAATGTGCCTTGTTTTAATATAACTGAGCAAACCCCCGCCTTTTATTTTTGAAACAGAACTCCTGACCAGATTCAAATCTTCAATTTCAATGCCCGCGTTCATTAAAATCGTTGTGAGCCGGCGTTTATCCTCGATAGTTACACCATCAACAGGGGCGACAACCATTGCAGAAGTGCCGCCTGACAGCAGATAGATAAAGAGAGAATCAGGGGGGACGGTTTTACAAAACTCAATCAGTCTTGCTCCGGCCAAAAGACTTTTTTCATCAGGAAGAGGATGCGATGAGACAAGAATTTCGAAGGAAGAAATTTTCGGCGGTTTGTCTGAATTGGTGATTATCAGCCCTCTCGATACTCTGTCACCAAAAAACCTGACGGCACCCTGAGCCATTTCAACAGCAGATTTCCCTGTCGCTACAATCTCTACTAACCGGTTGTTTTTAAGCTTCAATTTGTGTTCCTGCAGAGCATTATAAACGGTCACCGCAGGATCGTGACAGGCTAAAGCCTCACGGAATATTCTCTCGATCTCTTGTTTAAAGGGAGCCGTTTTGCTATACCCGTTCAAGCATTTTCTTCCGAATATTCTCCAGTGAACTTGTTGCCTCAGTCGTCATTTTAATTATCTTCTCAAGAATCAATGACTGACCGTGCTTGTTAATATCAGGCTTTTGAAGATTCAGATGAAATTTCTCCATCAGCGGAATAATCTTTTTCAATCCCATGTATGAAAGAACGGGTTGAAACTTGTGGCACAATTCTCTGGCCCTTTTAATGTCATCATTCCCAAGGGAAGATTCCAACTCACGAAGTAAAGGTCCGGAATTTTCGAGAAAACTCTTGACAATATCTGAAGCAAAAAGAATGTCATTATTAGATACTTCCTTCAGGTATGTAAGATCTACAAGCTCATCAACAATAAAGATATCATCATCACCAGATCCGTTGTTTATGAATTCAAAACGGGGTTCTTCAAACAGAAAGGATTGGACAGCAGCAATCAGTTCCTTTGAAACAATCGGCTTTCCTATGTAACCATTCATGCCCGATTCAGCCACTCTTGCTTCACTTTCAGACCTCAAAGCAGCCGTTAATGCTATAACGGGAGTGCGGCTTTTGGGTTCCGGAAATGTGTCTCTGATTCTTCTTGTGGCTTCGTAACCATCCATAACCGGCATCGATATGTCCATTAAGATTAAATCATAATCGTTCGAGGCAACCTTTTCTATTGCCTCCTCACCGTTCCAGGCATGGTCCAGAAGCAAATCGAGGTTTGACAGAATGCTTTCCACCACTTTTTTGTTTATTTCGTTGTCCTCCACCAGGAGCACCCTTTTCCCTCTTTTTGCTTTTTCTGAGGGATTTCCTTCGTCCGGGCAAGAATCTGAATTTTTCAGATTTTTCGAACCCGGCATCGCCTCCTTCGATATCGAAACCTGGATTACTCCCCTGTATAGGTCCTCATCAATCGACAGAATAAAAAACTCGAATCCGGTGCCGTCAACTTCTTCGTAAAAACGGAGAGATCCGGCTCTTAGTGACGATTTTATCCAGTCACAAAAACAACCTGTGTATTGGTTTATTTCGCCATCGGGAAAATGAAGTTCATCATCGAAAATGAATTTGTGAATGGAAGGAAAGTAGCTGAATCTTGCTGTTGAAATGACTTGTCTCATTCTGCTTTTCTGTCTTAAGAGCAATTAATAATCTTGGGGGTAAAGATAAAAAAAAGGCTGCTAAAAAGCAGCCTTTTGGGGGGAGTTTCGTATGTTAAACACTAGCAGGGAATCATGTTTAACTACGATGTAAACTTAAGGGTCGAACGGGTATTATTTAATCAGGTTTCGATAAACACCCCTTTTTACTCGATAAACACCCCTTTTTACTCGATAAAATCAGAGAATATAGACTTTCAAGGTTGTCCGTAAATTCCGACCTGTTTCTGGCATGATGCTTTTTACCCTCGAAAGGTGATTTCTGTAATCCGCATCAAATATATTATCAATGCCGATCGATAAAAGTCCGGTCAACCTGCCAAGGGAAAATGACCGGTGAAAGTTAGTGTTTACAGATATATAACCGGCAGTTGGTGTCTCAAATGTATCTGTTTCCTCCTGTGAAGCAGCCATTTCAGCGGAGAGCTCCAGGGTGCTGGATTCAAACAATTTGTAGCTCGCCTCTAGATAAAGTTTTGCCGGAGGAATCTGTGGCAGTTTTCCACCATCAGTCATTTCGCCCCGGGTAAAACTTGCTTTCACTAAAAAAGTAAATGACGGGGAAAATTTTAATTCAGATTGAAACTCCACACCGGAGATTTTGGCAGAAACACCCTGAGTGGCATAGACAGGAAGAAATGTCTGGTAGTTTATTCTCCCTGTATTTCTCGGAATTATGAAATCTGCAAGGTCATAGTAATAGATATTTACGAGTGTGTAAAAATTATCGAGCTTGTAATACGAGAAGAGCTCAATCCCTGTCCCTCTTTCAGATGCCAGGTCAGGATTGCCGGTTTCATATGAATATGCTGCAAGATGTGGACCTTCGGAGAATAACTCCTCAATAGTGGGAACTCTGGATGACCTGCTGAGATTCATACCCGCAAACAATTCGTTCGTTATTCCGTAAATCCCGGATAAGGCAAGGGAATATGTAACGAAGTCCCTCTCTCTGATGTATCCGATGTTGGCTTTTTTATCCTTCTCGGGCGAAATAAGATCATAGTTGACCCTCCCTCCAAATTCAATGCTAAGCCCGTTATAATTGAAAGGCTGCCAAAAATAGAACGAAAGGTTCTTCGACTGTGATTTTGGAGTAAAGACAAATCCGCCGGTTTCAAAGTCCCGGTACTGCCCTGAGGCACCTATCACTCCGTCCTCATTGAACCCAAAAAGGTGATGCTCAAAATTCATGAACCCGGTGTAGTCTGTTATACTGAATTCAGCGCCAATCAGGTCGTTTCTTTCATATTCTTTGTGCCTGTAAAACGATCTGTTCACATGAAAGGTGGCATTGTGAATCAGCGACGAATTTACATTGAAAGAGGCTTTTGCCGAGTAAACATTTCTGAAAATTGATATCCGAACCCCGTTCGGATGAGCACCAACAAAACCTCCGGGTATGCCGTAATCCATCTCCATGCTCCGGTATGCGTAACCTGCGTAACCAAAATCACCAAGATACGATGCTCCCAAGGAGAGCCCTGTGGCATCGGAAAATGAGTTTTTAAGGTTTCCGGCAGGTGTTCTAAGGTCGCTCGACTTCCTCGAAGTGATGCTCCCTTTAATCACCATGCTCCCATAACCGTACTCGGCATTCCCCCCAAACAAAAGTCCGTTGTTTGCACTTTCGTAATACGACCCTGCAGTGCCGGAGAAACCGTTTGATTTTTCGACCGGAATGTCATGCCTGATCACATTTACCACACCACCTATCGTAACTGGAGAAAAAATAATCGTTCGCGGACCTCTTATAATTTCTGCCCTGGTGATGGAGAAAGGCTCTATTGTGAGTGCATGATCAGGTGAGGTGGCACTCAAATCCGTGGTTTTTACCCCGTCCTCTGCGAATAGTATTCTGTCACCACCAAGTCCCCGTATCACCGGGCGGGCCGGTGCGGGACCCATCGAACGAATCGCCATTCCCGCCTCATTCTTCAAGGTTGCAGCAAGGGTAAGTCCCAGATTTTTTTGTAAATCAACACCTTCCACAGTGCCTTTCAGATTGTCAATCTCTTCAAATTTTGAATGAGAATGATTGCCGGTGATCAGCACTGTCCCAAACTCAAGATTTTTCGGAATGAGATACACAAGAAGGTTGAATGGTATGCCGTTTTCGGGGGTGGTTTGAAATGTATAATTCGAATAACTGATGTGAGTAATATGAATCACTGACTTGGTGTTTACCGGGAGCATGATCTCAAAAAATCCGTTTTCATCAGATATAACGCCTGATTTCATTCCTTCGACACTCACAGACGCAGCAGAAACGGGCTCTTTGTTGAATGAGTCCAGTATTTTTCCTGTCACCGTCATCATTCTCGCGGATTGTCCCGAAATCTGACTAAAGGATCCCGCAGTCAGGAAGATAAGGAAAAATGCAAAGTTTAAAATTTTCATGTTAATTTTAGAGAGTTTATCAGAATTTTATATTAAAGTGTTGATTTAATTAAATCTGATAAACTCCCTTTTTAGTAAAGTTGTTAAATGGGTTCTATTGAACAATCACTTTAATATTTCCGGATCGAAAATCGTTGTGTCCTTCATGCGTAATATAAAACTCAACGGTGGTCATACCTGCCTTTTTCCCGCGGAAATGAATCTCATATTTTGCATCTGGTTCGTCCTGATGCTGCCATATTTCCACCATTGAAGTATCTGCGATACCCCAGTTAAGCTTCTTTGCTGCATCCGAGGGTGGATTGATTATGTTTTTATTCGCATCAAAGAATCTTACATTCATGTGATCTGTGGAGTTACCGAGAGGTACTTTTATCGTATCGGTGGAAACACCTCTGAAAATGGATGCCACCGGAATACCTGAGGTGGAAAGATATACTCCCTCCGCTGCAAAATGTTCTTCCTGCGGTACAAGTACATTATCTTCTTTTTTACATCCGGAATAAAGACCAAGCATGGCAATAACAGCCATAAAAAGTAATTTTTTCATTTAATTTCTCTTTAGTAATGTTAATAATACAATCACACAATGTCCCGGCATCCATTATTTTTGAAAATGGCAGGACAGAACAAGACTGTGATTGGTGTTCAAAATAGCTTAGGGAAAAACTAAAGAGCCGGAGGTCCTCTAAGAGGTGAGATGTTAAATTTTTGACTCGATATTTCGTTCTGCTGTCCATTCTTTACAGAGAGCGACAGCTTTTGGAAATGATCGGTCGAGAATTTACTTTCTGTAAGCGCCGGATTACCCGCGAATAGCAGGAGCAGACACTCGGAAGCAATTACTGATGAGTGATGTGTAATTCCATTGTGGTGATTTTCAATGAAGACAGGGTGGGCAAACCAGTTCTCTTCCATCCCGTGTCTGTGAAACACGGATGTCAGCATCACTGCCAGGTAAAGCAGGAGCACGAGACTGTTTTTCTTTCTGTCGGGCATTTTTGTCAATCCGTCCGGATTATCCTTTTTCCGTTTCAAAACGCCAGCCTAAGATTCCACTGTCAAGGTTATATACCTTGGTAAACCCGTTTTGACCCATGAACAGACCTGCATGAAAACTTCTGCTGCCACTTCTGCAATAGAGATAATAGCTTTTTTCTCTGTCGAGTTCAAGAATCTCCTGTTGAAATGACGGAGAGTAGATATCAATATTTAATGAATTCGGGATCCTCTTTTCACTGTTTTCTTCGGGGGTCCTGACATCAATCAATACTGCATCAGGGTCGTTTTTGTAACCGTCCAGAAATTCGGATGGAGAAAGATTTTTTACAACTAACATTTATGTCTTTGCCTGGTTTATATCAGATAACAAATTAACCGTTACTTATACTTTATAGTTCCTTTCGGTCAACTCATAAAGTGATGAAGTTAGATTCTGATATTTCCGATAAGATTCATAGATTTTTTTGCTTGCAGGTTCTGCCTCTGTCATCTCGGAAATCACTTCCGCAGTCTTCTCTTTCAGTTTCTGCAATACCTCATCGGGGAATTGTACCAGTTTCACTTCGGGATCATTTTTGATGAGTTGAAGACTTTCCGCATTTTTTGCCACCATTTCAGCAGTAATCATGGTATCAATATACCCTGCTGCTCCTCTTAAAATCGCCTTCAGATCATCAGCGAGAGAATCGAATGCCTTTTTGTTGATCATAAATTCGGTTGCTCCCGCAGGCTCCTGCCACCCGGGATAGTAGTAGTATTTCGCTATTCTCTGAAATCCCATTTTATAATCGTGAAAAGGACCCACCCATTCCAGTGCGTCGAGAACTCCCCTCTCCAGATTTGTGTAAAGCTCTCCTCCCGGAAACAGAAGTGCACTGGCTCCCATTTTCGCCATTACCTTGCCGCCAATTCCCGGGATTCTCATCTTTAACCCGTTAAAATCATCGACACTTTTTATCTCTTTCCGGAACCAGCCACCCATCTGACCGCTCGTGTTACCACCGGGCATCGGGATGATCCCGTGCTTCGCATACAATTCTTCCCAAAGTTGCATGCCACCACCAAAATGGAGCCATGCCGAAAACTGTGGAGCATTCATCCCGTATGGAAGTCCAGTAAAGAAAATTGCCGAAGGCTCCTTGCCTGCCCAATAGTAGGAGGCACTGTGCACCATCTCCACATTTCCCTGCTTCACGGCATCAAAACTTTCCATGGCAGGAACGAGTTCACCACCGCCGTAAACCTTTATCTTCAGCCTGCCACCTGACATCTGATCCACAAGCTGTGAAAAGAGCGTCATCATCTCACCGTAAACGGGGAAATTGGGGGGCCAGGTGGTAGCCATTTTCCACTTGATACTTTTTCCGGAAAAACCGTCGGCTTTGTTGTTTTTTCTCATGCAGGAGGAGAAAAAGGCAGGGAATGCAGCAGCAGTACCAACGAGTGCCGCCTTCTTAATGAAATCTCTTCTTTTACTCATATGTTTTTATCAGGATTTAGTTTTTTTAATAACCATCAGCGTTGCATCATCGTCCCACTTCACCCCGCCGCCAAATCTGTCGGCTTCTTCGAATATTATCTCAATAATATCAGCAGCAGGTTCCTTCCCGTGCTTCTTTACAAGTTTTATGACTTCCTGAATTGTAAAAAATTCCTCATTTGCATTCTGTCTTTCAATGATACCATCGCTATAGAGAAGCAGGATATCTCCTTCGTCCATGTGCGCAAATGAGCGTTTTATGCTTATATCGGGAAATGCTCCAAAAATCAGTCCAGTTGGATGGAGCTCTTCAATTCCCTCTTTTTTGAATATCAACGGCGAGGGATGCCCCCCGTTAGCGTAAAAAAGATTTCCGTTGTTTTCGAACTCGGCAAAGAACAGCGAAATGAAACTTGTTGAGTATGAACCCCGATAGATTACCTCATTCAATTTTTTCAAGGTGTAAACCATCTTCATGTGCTTCTCAACCCCCATTCGCAACCCGGTAACCACATCCCTGACCATCAAGGCAGCAGGAAGTCCGTGTCCGCTCGCATCCCCAAAACATATGCCAAAATCATCGGCATCAAACTTGAAATAGTCATAAAGGTCACCCCCGACAAGTTCTGCAGGTTTAGATCTTGCCGCTATATCCCATCCGGGAATTGCAGGAGGTACTGATGCCAGAAGCGATTGCTGAATCCTCGCTGCCTGCTCCATTTCACCAATTACAGCCTCTGAAAACAGTCTGTAATTGACCGCCCTTCTGACGGCATTTAGACAAAATTCTATCTCTTCCCTCACCCACCCGCTGCGAAGCTCGAAAACAAAAATATATTTCCGTTCGGGACTGTTTACAACCACTACTGCCGGTACAGAATATCCCTCCTGGTCTGCCGGCTTAAATATCGTAATTGTTGCCGGGTCATCAAAAATATAAAGCCTGGTCTTCAAAACCAGCGTCACTTCGGGAAGATCGACAGCCACTTTCAGCGCGTAGGTGTTCTCATCCAGATCGTCGGGATATATCAACTCGAAGTTCCCGGTAACCTCTTCGTAAATCCGCCCGTTTCCGATTTGCAAATCATTTCCAAAAACCGTCTGAAGTCTGGTTACTATGTTCACTAAAAAATCCTGACCGGTCTTTTCTTTTCCAATTCCGGCAAGTAGTGCGTCTAATTTTCTGTAAAAGTATTTTGGTTCTAACATTTTAATTCATCTTTTTTGGTAAAAGGGGAAATTTGCCCCTTATAAATATAGTTAATTGTCCTTTATTTTTGAGAATTCAGTCACATAAAATTCAATCTTTAGCGAAAAAATTGTTAAATTATAAATTGATTTTGTCATATTTTCACTATCCGGAACAATTTTGGCACGCGAATCCACATTTGAACAACTACGGAAATTTTTCGACATAATTGGAGCTCTGTCCCTTTTTACACACAGATTCTTCATGAATGTCCTTAAACCGCCGTATGAATTCGCTGAAATTGCCAAGCACATGTACGAACTCGGAGTGAAAACATTCCCGATAGTAAGTGTGACAGGTGTGATCATCGGCGTGGTGCTAACCCTGCAATCGCTCCCGATTATGATTAAATTCGGCGCCGAGGCATTTCTGCCCTACATGGTCACCCTCTCTGTCATCAGAGAATTGGGACCCGTTCTTACAGCTTTGATTTTTGCAGGCAGGGTTTCAAGTGGAATTGGTGCCGAACTCGGGTCAATGAGAGTAACAGAGCAGATTGATGCCATGGAAGTTTCCGCAATCGATCCTTTCCGTTTTCTTGTCGTAACCAGAGTGATTGCTACTACACTAATCCTTCCAATACTTACCGTTTATGTCGATTTTCTTGCAATTGGAGGCGGTTTTTTTGCTTCCTATATTTCGATGAATACAACTTACGACCTGTACATGTCACAGGTAATCGAAGTTGTCAAGTTTGGTGACATTATTCCCGGCATCGGGAAGACTGTTGTATTCGGCTTCATCGTGGGCATTACAGGCTCATTCCTTGGATATACTGCCGATAAAGGGACAGAAGGGGTAGGGAAAGCCTCGACGACCTCGGTAGTTTATTCGTCGTTATTGATACTTGTTTTTGATATGATTCTTGTCCAGATTGCGTTGTGGTTATGGCCCGTAAATTAGTCGAAATCCATGACCTCTACAAAAGTTTTGGTGAGCAAACCGTGCTCGGGGGAGTCTCTTTGGATGTAACAGAGACGCAAAATCTTGTTATATTTGGAAAATCCGGCACCGGAAAAAGTGTCTTGCTTAAATGCATGGTCGGTTTGTTGACTCCTGACAGCGGGACTATAACGATTAATGGAATCGATGTGCTCAATATCCCGTTGAAGCAGATGAATGAACTCAGGAAAAATATCGGCTTTCTCTTTCAAAGTGCAGCTCTGTATGATTCGATGTCTGTCAGGGAAAATCTGGCTTTCCCTCTCATCAGAAATTTTAATTTCACGCAAAAGGAAGTAAATTACAAAGTCGAGCGGGCATTGGATATGGTGTCGCTTTCCTATGCAATCGATAAAATGCCCAGCGAACTTTCCGGAGGAATGAGAAAAAGAGTGGGCCTTGCACGCTCCATAATTACCGAACCGATGCTCATGCTTTATGATGAACCGACAACCGGCCTCGACCCTATTACAACAAAGGAAATAAGTAAACTGATTCGCGATCTCCAAAAGGAACTTAAAATGACCTCGATTGCAGTAACACACGATCTGATCTGTGCCCAAATTATTGCTGATCGCGCAATCGTTCTCAACGATGGTATCATATTGTTTGAAGGAGATCTGGCGACTCTGACCACTCTTGAAGACCCCTTCCTGAAAAACTTTTTTAGCCCCGAATATTTAGAGGAAAATTATGGCTGAGCCACATAAATTTTTACGACTCGGTATTTTTGTATCTATCGGAATGATTCTGCTCTTGATAGGAATTTTTTATGTCGGCAGTAAACAATCACTTTTTACTCCCACATTTAAAGTAAAAGCCTATTTCACTAACATTGAAGGACTCAGAAAAGGTGCACCTGTCAGGATGTCTGGCATCAATGTCGGGGCTGTGGCAGATATCTTTTTAGCCCCCGACACCTCAGGGAAAGTACTCGTGATACTCGACCTCGAAAAAGATGTTCAAAGGTTCATTCGCACAAATACCCAGGCTTTTGTGGAAACAGAAGGTCTCGTAGGGAATAAGGTTGTTAATCTACAAAAAGGAACCGCCGACCAGCCCGCTGTCGAGGATGGTGGTACGATTGTCGGCATGAATCCCCTCGGTCTCGGAGCCATTCTTAGCGAAATCACTGAAATTCTCGGTTCCACTAAATCGATGAGCGCAGACCTCGCAGGAATTGTAGCAAAAGTGAATTCAGGAGAGGGAACATTCGGAAAACTTATAAATGATGACCGCCTCTACGAAAACACCAACAGAATCCTCCTGACCGCAAACCGCGGACTCGAGGAGGCAGTCTCCAAATATGACACTCTCGCCTCAATCGTAAGCGAACTCGGTAAAAACATAAATTCCGTGGTCAAAAATGCAGACCGAGTAATGTTTACAATGGATACACTGATGGCACATGTAGATGGAGTTATCAAGGATGTGAGAGCAGGAAAAGGAATTGTCGGCAAACTCGTGACTGACGGCAGTGATGTGGATGTATCGGTAAAAACCATGCTTTCTGAACTTGTCGGTATTACCAAAGAAGTAAGAGTGGGTGCCGGAAGATTCGCCGAAAACATGGAAGCCTTAAAACGCAACTGGCTCTTCTCGTCATACTTTGAAGAGAGGGGCTACTACGACAAATCAGGCTACGAGGTTAAACTCGAAGATTACATCGAGCAGATCAACAACAAAATAAAAGACCTCGACGACAGAATCAAAACCCTCAAAGACCTGGAAAAGAAAACCAGCTCAGCGAAAAAGTAAATGACCGCTTAGCTGAATTATTGCATTATTGGATTACTGCATTATTGCATTAAAAAAAGGCCGCCCCTTCACAGTGACAGCCTTTTTTATTTAATATCTGTATGGTTTTATGCTTCTATAAAAGCAGGAACCTTTGCTTTTGCGAGTTCGAAAGCTCCGAACATCACGCCTGTGTAGAAAAGATCACCAATTACACTGTACTGGAAGAATGGTATCGCTGCTGTATAGCACTGAACCAGACCTGTCATGTCCATGGAGTAAAAACCGCCTGCAAGCCATACTGCAAAGTTGGTAACAACAAAGAAAAGTATGCTTGATGCAAGTGCTGCTCCCGCTGTTTTTACAACCGAGTTTTTGTCACGAAGCAGGAAGCCAATCCCAACTATCGCTGCAAAGCTCAAATAGACCGCCCACATTGTGCTGTGAAATCCAAGTACCAGATCAGAAAGAATCATGGCAAGAAACGGTACCGCAAATGAAAGCTTTTTATCGCTGAAATATGCCCCACCGAACAATGCCATCGCAGCAATTGGAGTAAAGTTTGGGAAGTGTGGTACCAGACGCATTCCGGCTGCCATCACTACCATTACAATCGCTAAAATCAATTTGTTTTTGTTTTCAATTTTCATTTTATCTCCGCTATCTCAATAAATTCTTTTATCGTAAAGATGTAATTTAAACTAATTTATTCTAAAAATAAAACTAAATTCAAATTATCTGTAATTAATTATGGCTATGCTTCCGGGATTCAGTCCCGTATCAAACCTTCTGATTTCATTTCCCTGCAAATCAAAAACCGCCACTTCACCATTTTGTGTAAAATCCTTCGGATTACCGAGATACAACAGCCTGTCGATCGGGTCGAAACTCATCGAATAGATGAAGCCATAAATCGTATTAACACGCATCCCTTCAATTATCAAAGAGGAACCTGCGGACAAATTGTTCAGATCAACTTTCAAAACACCCAAATTGTTCGTCACAAACATTATGTTTTCAGGAGCTACGACTGCATCCTCGGGGTTCTGAGTAATAACAAGGGAATCCATAACTTCGAAACCCGATGGATCAATTTTATAAAGAGCCCCGCCAATATTGCTGGAATCATACCTTCCTTTGCAAACGGTATAAATAAAATTGTTGTTGTCTTTCACAAGGTTTATCGGATTTGTTCCGACTTTTATCGTTTTTACTACAGCATCGGTAGCCATATCGATTACAGAAACAGAATTTCCGCCTCCAAGACCTGAATTGGCAACGAGAAGTTTACCATTGTGCTCAAGTATTCCTTCCGGGAAACTGCCGACTGGAATTTCCTTCTCAATCGAAAGAGATTGTGTATTTATTTTATATACTTTTCCTGAAAAACCTGTAATGTAGGCTATCACCGAATCTTTTGCGTAAATTCTGCGTGGTCCCGAAAACGCTCCCAAATCGATGCTCCCCTTTGATTTAAAGGTATTAACATCAATTATCTCAACTTTGTTCGAAACATTTACGGTAATAAATCCGGTCTTTCCGCTGATTATGATTTCATTTCCGGTATCACCGAGTGGTTTCCCGGTATTTGCAGTCTGGAATACATTCTGAAAAACCTTTTTCGATGTGAGTTCATAAAATGAGAGCGACGAGTTGTTCTGACTGTAGAGCCCCTCATTCAAAACATAAACCCCTTTGTTTACCTGCTCAACGGGCACAACGGGATTTGTCGAAGTGTCGCTGCAACCGGTAATGGTTAAAATCACCACGATTAAAAAAGGTATAAAAATTATTTTCCTCATGTTAGTCCTGTATTTTTGTTGTCAATGAAAAAACGATAGATCTTAGCGGCATCGGATACGACTGAATTATCTTGTAATTCTCGTTAAACAGATTGTAAAACGAAATACTTAATGCCTGCCGTGTATTTAATAAATTAAAAAATGTTGTGAAGTGGAAGTCGAACACACTGTGATTTTGAATAACGAAGTAAGGGTCGTTGTCGGAGGTGAAAAATGAACCCCCGATAAACCTGTGATCCACCACCACTTTAAAAATGTCCGAATGATAAGACAAGGAACTGATCAGTCTCTCCCTCGGAGTATAAACAAGCTGTTTTCCGTCGCTCTTGTCACCACTTCCAAAATTTGAGACATTTCGGGCAGACAGCCACGAAAAAGCGAATTCAGCCCTGAGAGCATCACCAAAAAAGGCAAGGGAAAGAGCCAGGTCGACCCCCTCGGACTTGACTTTCGAAATATTTCTCGGTATCTGCAGCGCAATTATCGAAGGCACCCAGATTATCTTGTCAGCAGTCTCAAGATTGTACCAGATCGCCGAAACACTCCTGACAAAGGGAATTAGATTCCGGATTTCAAAGCCTGCCTCAAATCCGTCTGTCTTTTCAGGATTCAGGCTCCCCGTCGAAAGAAGTGAAGAGTAGTAATATTCGTTGTAGGAGGGTATCCTGTTGGTCGAGAAGTAATTGAATTTCAATCTTAGGTGGTCATAACCTGCCGGAGCAAAACTGAGGCCCCCGTTCCAGTTGATGCCGTTTTCATTTCTCTCACCAATCCCCTCCTGACTAAAGAACTCCCCGTTTACACCTCCCGTGATGAAGAGACCGGCAAAAACTTCGGGCAGAATCGCAGGCTCCCAGTCAACCTTAGCGAGCAACCTGTTCACCCTTCTTTTCACAAATGATTCTTTTCTGTAGTTTGAGAGCACCGTCTTGATATCTGCGAGCTCACCCCCTTCGAACCCGTAACCACCGCTGAGGGTTACATTTCCAAGTTTTAACCAGCTTTTCGCATTGAAAGAGAGGTTGTTCAGGGTTGAATTGTCGGCACCATTTACCTTGTAGTAAGCCCTGTTCGGGTCATCAAAATTGAGGCGCTGGTGGCTGAATCCGAGTGAAGATTCCAGTCCCGCGTTTTCTGCAATCGCAGTGGATAATCTCAAAATTGTGAGCGTCCCTTCGGTGGTGTTCGTTGCCCCCGATGAGGAAGTGTTGTTCGAAACCACAAATCCGGGAACTCCAGCCTGATAAAATCCATAGTTTGAATAAAAATCGATTGCAGTACTTTTTTCTGTGTAACCGGCTAACACAGATATGAATGACCTGTTGTAATGGGCGTTTTCGCGGGTCAGTTTCATGCCGTTAAACTCATAGTCAAATCTGTTTGGTGACCAGACTCTTTCGGCTGAAATCCCCGCATAAAATTTGCCAAAAGCGACATTTCCACTCCCTGAAAAGGACACCATCCCGGCATCATCAATTTTTTCTGTTGAAATAAAGGAATAATCCCTCTTACCCCGTGTCTCGAGAGTAAGCACACCTCCCGCGGAAATTTCACCGTCTCCCGAAGTGGAAGTCGAAAACTCTGCAGCCCGCAACTCATCTGAGAATACACCCGAAAGATCGAATCCACCTGTTCTTATGTCATTCACTCGTACACCGTTGAACAAAACCAGACTGTTTTCGGCACTCATCCCCCTGAATGAAATCTGCTTCAACGAACCCGATCCGCCGTAATCTTTTATCGATATCCCAAAATTTCTGCTGATTATGTCTGCAAGTGTTCTGTATCCCTCCCCTTCCTTTATTTCCAAATCGATTTTTTTTGTGAAGCCTCCCCCCTTTTCACCGGCACCCGTTATCACTACCTCATCCATTACAGAGGAGGCAGCTACAAGTTTTACCACATGGAGTTTCTCCCCGGGAACGATTCTGAATACAGATTTGAGCCAGGATACATGCGTTACCGTCACTTCCAAAGAGGGATCGAAAGATGAAATGTCTGCAATTCCCTCTTCACCCGTCGCAACACTTTTTGCACCGTTGCTTACAACAGCACCTGCTACGGGAGCACCACTGACGGAATCAACCACCAGGACAGAGGTCTGGGCAAATAAAATATTCGCACAAATAAAAAAGAAAATCAGATATTTCATGTTTTTGGGGGTGGAACGGGGAGTATAAAGAGGTGTAAATAAGCAGGAGCCGTAACTGCATACAAGTATACAGCGAACCAATAACGACCTTTTACGCGAAGGTTGTTACCTGTTTATTTACGGCAGGTCTCCTGGCTCGAGGTAAATTGCCAAGCCTTCCCAATATATCATGGTGGCTTAAATGGCAAACTGGAAATGCTATATCCTCACACAGTTGCGCGACAGCGCCGGATTCTCACCGGCTTCCCTATTCTTTCTGCTCCCTGCAGAACACCGTAAATTGTTTTTAAGAACTTCACAAATGTACAACCTTTTTGGGAGAATACAATAAGTAGCCCAGAGCTTCAGAGATGCAGAACCTCAGTACCCCAGAGTTCCGAGGTTCCGGGGTTCCGGGGTTCCGAGGTTCCGAAGTTCTGAAGTTCTATTTACCTGCGGCATATGCAAGCACTTTGTAGAATACCTCATATGCCAGGAATGCGGCTCCAATCCATAACATGGTTTTGACTAACTTTTCCCTCCTTCTCCCTTTTCGATAGAGTTTGTTATAGTCGCTGTTGTTATGGTTATAATCACCACTTGTTATTGTCCAGTTTTGATAATCGTTATTTTGCATCTTTATCCCCTTTTTATCTGATCAATGAAAGTTTTTTCGTTGAAACGAAATTCTTACCCGATGCGTCAGTTGCTATCATTCTATAGAGATATACCCCTGATGACAAATGATTTGTCTGTGAATCTATCATCATCGAATAGTAGCCTGCCTC
Source organism: Ignavibacteria bacterium (assembly GCA_017302895.1). Taxonomy (NCBI): domain Bacteria; kingdom Pseudomonadati; phylum Ignavibacteriota; class Ignavibacteria; species Ignavibacteria bacterium. The sequence goes on from JAFLBV010000002.1 coordinate 985,210, forward strand.
AAGTTCCTGACTGAGAAGTGTTGCCACTTTCTCACCCGTTATGCTGTAGAGTTCTATTGTAACCTTTGCATCCATTGCGAGTTGATAATCAACCTTGGTAGATGGATTAAACGGATTCGGATAGTTCTGGCTCAGTGCAAACTCAGTTGGTACATCGATTGTAACTTCCACTTCATCACTGTAGGAAGTGGTACCATCGTTGTCTATCTGTTTCAGTCTGTAGTTGTGTTTGCCTGATGAAAGTTTCTTATCCTCAAAGGCGTAATACTTTGGAGAGTTTGAAGAACCGAATCCCTCTACGAAACCGATCTTCTTCCAGTCGCCGTTTTTGTCTTTTCTCTCAACTTCGAAACCGGAGTTGTCAGTTTCTGTTTTGGTTTCCCAAGACAAGATTACATTTCTGTTTTTTGATTTAGCGCTGAAATTAACGAGTTCAACGGGCAGGGGTGCATCCAGATCATTCAGAACAAAATCAGAAAAAGAAGAAAGACCGGTTACAGTTACTGTGTTGTTTACTGTATCCACTGTAGCTGTAATAAACTGCCATGTGCTTCCATCCCATTTTGCAACATTGATCTTGTTTTCAGGAACATTTCCCAGGTCGGAATCTTCATAATTCAGGGTTAAGTCGTAAGTAAATGCTGTTCCTCCTGTTTTTGTTATTGTCCAATAACAATTTGAACCTCCTCCTGCATAGCCCATAGGATGTTGTTTGCCGCTGTAGAATTTGACTGTAACTGCAGATGGCAAACCGGCACCAAACCATGTAATGGCGGCTTTGTTCCTGCCATTCACAGAAATTGTGGTTGGGGTTGATGTTGACGGTGCACCCGAGAGAGTAGCATCAGGTGGAGCTGGCAGACCCGCCAGAGAGAACTCATGTGAACCGATACTCGTCTTTCCACCTGTGACAATCATACTTCTCGAATTGCCATTGTAATCAATATTGGTCAGCCCCGCTATTCCCAGTTGAACACCCTTACCTGCCACAAGCCAGGCTTCCTGATTTGTAGGGATGATATTAAGATTTCCTGTTGCAACATCCGTAAAGAGGTTTGCGACGGTTAGTGCTGATGAATTAAGGGAGTATGAATTTGCATCTTTTCCGCTACCCGTGAATGCAGCTTTATACTGGGCAAAGGTTTTGGCGGTATTACCGAGTACAAAGTTTGATCCAAGAGTGGCACCATTTCCGATAAAGACATTGTTGTCAGAAGTCATGTCCGTGATTGATGCAGTACCATTGTGTCGTGCAGCATAGTGACCACCCGTACCTCCCGTCCTCGCATTCACGAACAGATTGTTTTTCAATACATCAGTAGAGGCAACAGAGCCATCATCCCATCCATAGGTTGATGTTGTTCCTGAGCCTGTCCCACCGATATATACACTGTTGTAATAAACATAACTCGTAGTGCTGGTAGAATTTCCGTCCCTTATTCCATATACACCCTGGTCGTTTGTAAATCCCGGAATAATTGAAATCTGATTATTAACAATATAACTTGTCGAATTTGAGCCTCCGACATTATTAATTCCGTACAAATAGCCCGTCGACCCGCTTGTACTTGGGAAATTATAAATTCTGTTTCTTGCAACAGTAACCGTTCCGGTGCCCTCAATATAAATACCGTAAGCATAACTGCTGGTGTTAATATCCCTGATAATATTTTGAGAAATATTATTGGAATTACCGAGTGAATAAAACCTGATACCGAAAACAATTGCTGAAGAGGGAGAGGTTTGATAAATCGTATTTCCGGTTATGGTGCTGTTTTCATTTGCAGAATTGGTAAGGGCAAAGTGTATGGCTGTGTTTGTAAAATTAAACAGTTCATTGTTTGAAATAGTCGTGCCACTGTTTCTGACGGAGCTGCTGGAGCCGGAAACATAAATCAGGTTCGCCGGAACACTTCCCCCGCCGGTTGTGTCACGAATTTGATTCTCAGTGATGGTGTTATAATCATTACCAGTGACCGTTGTCGTACCGGGAGCAATGGTAAGAACACCGCCATTTGTTGTTGTGAAAGCACCCTCAATAATGCAGTTCCTGATGGTATTGTAAGAGGCATCTGATTGAATACTGATTGTCGCTCTGCCTGTATGAGATTGTCTAAAAAGAAGATATCTCCCTGATCCTCCGAATCTGCCATCTATTGTTAGCCGGTCGCATCCATCAAGTCTTATGAGTGTGGCACCGGAATAATTTCCTGTGATGTTTTTAACTGTAGCATCACTCGGTTGAATTGTCAGAGTGTAATTACCGGCACCATCTTCGAGAATCTGGTTAAGTCCGTTTGTGCCTGCCTCCGTAATGTCACTAAGAATATTGACAGTAATGTTACCTGAAACAGCGCCCGCATTGATGGCCGCGAAAAATCCTCCCGCTCCTGTCAGAGTCGGGTAATTCCCCCCGGTTCCAACAGTATATGTACCAGAGTAACCGGAAGTAATTTGATAGCTATAAGGAGCTGAAGGTGCAGTTGTCTGAGTATTTACATCTGTATGAGCCCCGCCGTTTGGTGAAGTCGATATGTTTGGGGTACCAACAACATCTTGTGCTACATAATAAATCTGATATGTCTCCCCCGCGGTTGCAGTGGCGTAGTTTGTTGTAAAACTCCAGATACCATTGGTTGCACTCCCTGATTGAAGTGTCCCCGCAGCACTCCCCCAGCCAGATGCAGAGGGTAGTAGTCTCCTGAACCAGATTCTCGGCACAAGTGAACCGGTCACCGGCAGACCCGTTGCATCACTTATTGTTGCAGTGAAAGTAAGGTTGCCCGTGGATGATGTTCTGCTGTTTGGAGCTGAAGAAGTAATTATTGGAGGAAAAACATCATTCATTGTAAAATTACCCGCGTCTGCCCCGATATCAACAGGTGTCAGTCCCGATCTGGTTTGTCCGTCAAAATCTTCAGTAACAGATGCAATTTCTGTACCGGCTCCCTCAGCGGCTGTTGGACTTTGGACATGAAGATCAACTGTCGAAGAGGTACCTATGGGGGCAACAAAATTTGGATCGCCAAATCCGGAGTTCCCGTCCTGAAGAGTCGCCACCCTCCACGCGGATAGATTTGCGCGATTTCCGGTAGCACCGTAACCAAACAGTGCACCAGATCCATTGTAGTAAAAAAGATTAAAATTGGAACTTACAGATGTAATTGACGATGATATATGCATAAGATAATGCGATCCGGAACCTGAGGAGTTTGATCTTGCGTTTACAACGATATTATTCTTAAATTCGACCAAACCGCTATTTGATCCCGCACTCCGGAAAGCGTATGTGGCCGTCGACGAAGAGACAATTCCAGCCCCACCAACATAAATCGAATTGAAGTAAAAGTTTGTGTTACGGTCTGATTGTTCATCGATACCGAAGACAGAATAGTTTCCGGTAATGGATGCACCTGTTTCATCAATACCGACCCGGATAATGTTATTAGCCACTGTTGCGACACCATCGTTAAGAAACAACCCTTTAATCACTGTGGTGCTTGAGCCGGCTGATGTGGATAATTTCAAACTGTGGATAAAATTGTTTGCCACAAGATTGGTCCCCGTCGTTGCGCCATTATAAGCAATACCAATTATCGAAGCAAAGGTCGCAGATGTGTTAAGCTGGCCAAGTGTATGAACCGTGTTCTTCGTAATTGTGTTTCCTGCGCCCAAGCCCGCTATCTGTATTCCGATCAATTGTGCCGGCCCTGCGGTGGCTGTACTCGAAGTGGATATATTGTTAACCTGGTTGTTTCGGACAGTGTGTGCCCCATAAAGCTGGGAGTAAATGCCGTAAGTTAAAATTGAAGTCCCTGTTCCGGCAGAAGTTATGTTGCGAACCGTGTTGGAATCGACTGTCGGGTTGATAGTCGTGACCCCCGTAGAAAAATGGATGCCATGTGTAGGAAGATTGGTTGAGTTGTAGAGACTGTTGGGAACCGAACCGCCCACAAAATTACTCGAGATGATAGGATATATCGCTGAACCGGGGTCACCTTGAATCCAAATACCTCTGAGAGTGATTGTTCCACTCGTCGCTGTCGAGCATCTGATTCCACCAATATTGTTATTTCTGACAATATATTCAAATGTCGTTCCATTACTGCCGAACTGAATCCCGGAGAATGCCCCGCCTGTCCCCGATGTAATGAAGACTATATTGTCAGTTGAGGAAAGATCACCAATTGTATTTCCTGAGGTGTAGCCAACATATGCGAGTCCTGCAGGTATCGAAATCCCGGAATTAACAGTTGAAGTGGTTGCTGAGCTGACAAAAATATTTTTGATCACATTCCCGTTAACTTTCGAAGCAGTCGTTGAGCCGACATACATGCTGATTCCAACGAAAGTATGTGTAAAATCTCCTGTTTGTTTCCATGCTGCACCACCCGCTCCTGATTGTTGCCCCCCAATATAATTGGAGTATACATTAAAATTATTTCCCTGCGTATTAAATATGCTTATCCCGATGAATCCGGTACCGGCCTGCGAGAATGTTCTGTCACTTGTCTGATAGATACTGTTTCCTTGAATGGTCCAGTCTGAATTGTTGGCAGAAACAAGGATTCCCGTACCTGTCCTGGAATAAATATTTGCGAAAAAATTATAGATGTTACAATTTGATATGGTAATGTACTCATTAATATTGCCCGAGGAACCTGCAGAGTAGATGCCCGTTGTGGGTGTTGTCACACCGTCCCCGATATCGCAGTTGTCAATCGTATTAAAATCATTTCCTGTTGACCCCGTTGAAGAAGAGAACAGTACGACACCAATGTTAACAGGAGTTGCAACTCCTTGAATCCTTAAGAATTTTAGCGTGTTGTTTGTTGCATCATTTATAAACCGAACTGTTGTCCCGTTGGTGTCCGTGTTCGAGATTGTCAATTCCTTTGCAGAACCCGTACCCCCTGGTCTGCCGTCAATAGTGATATAATCGCCGTTACTGATATTGATGATGGCAGTCGTATTGGAACCCGCTACAGATAAGCCGGTTACCCCGGTAGACGGATAAATCTTTAAGGTGTTGGTTGCACCAAGTCCTGTGAAGTTTGAGAAAGTTAAGGGAAAAGTTTCGGATGCTGATGTATATCCGCTTTGCAACTCCAGTACAACCGGTCCTGACAACCCTTGTGAGGAGAGGGCACTTAGTGCAAGAGTAAGTGTTGCGTAATCCTGAGGATTAGCTCCTGTACCAATGTATTTTGTGCCACTTAGTGCAGCTGTTGAATTGGGTGAAACCGAACCATTCGGAACGGAAACCGAGGACGAATTTGAAGAAATTTGTGAAACAATATTTGAGTTCAGAACAATAAGAATGAATAACAAAACAATCCCGAATGAACCGGATCCGGCAAGGATTGATTGCCTCTTTGAGTAGTGTAACCTTGATTTCATAAGATGCCTTATCTTTTAGTATGATCAGAAAACTTCCCTGTCCTCAGTCAAAAGCAGTTATAATGACTGAGGTGAGTCGGTTTTTAGAAAGGCCCTGTTAGATCAGGTTACGATTCGGTGGATTTGAAGATTGGAATAAAACGAACGAGCCCTCGAAAGGTGCAATTTTTGAATGGTTCGTTTTCCCTCGCTACACAGAAATGATTCGAAAGATCTTATTGCGATTAAAATAAAATAGTCAAAATTTTAGCGAATGTAGCTGTTCTCTTTCTTGCGTGATTAAATAAACAAAACTAAACCTTGGACAATCTTAATGCAAGTTACACAATATTCATTTTAAAGTCAAGTATTTTCTTTAGATTTTTTCCCGTAAGTAGCCAAATTATAAATAATACCCTGTAATTCTTATAATTCAACCCCGCGGAACCTGAGTGACTTGGGTACTCCATTACCTCTGAAGTTCCGTGGTTCCGGAGCTCTGAAGCTCCGGAGCTCCCATAAAAAAACCCGCCACTCTTGCGAATGACGGGTTCAACTGGTTAGGTTTTTTTCTTTTAGAGTAAATCAGGGATTTACTTTGTCACTGTATCTCTATTTACCTGCGGCATATGCGAGCACTTTGAAGAATACCTGATATGTCAGGAAGGCTGCTCCTATCCACAGGAGGGTTCTCACGATCTTGTCCCTCTTCTTTCCCTTGTGGTAGAGCTTGTCATAGTCTCCGTTCTGACGGTGATAGTCACCGCTCTTGATTGACCAGTTATATAAATGTTCATTGTTCATCATTTTGTTCTCCTGCTTCTTACTTTATTAATGAAAGTTTTTTGGTTGAAACGAAACTCTTGCCAAGTGCGTCAGTAGCTATCATTCTGTAAATATAGATTCCCGATGCCATGCCGTGTGTGTATGAATCTATCATCATCGAATAGTAGCCTGCTTCAAGTTCCTGACTCAGAAGTGTTGCCACTCTCTCACCCGTAATGCTGTAGAGTTCTATCGTAACCTTTGCATCCATTGCGAGCTGATAGTCAACCTTTGTGGATGGATTAAACGGATTCGGATAGTTCTGACTCAGCGCAAACTCGGTCGGTAAATCGATTGTAACTTCCACTTCATCACTGTAGGATGTGGTACCATCGTTGTCGATTTGTTTCAGTCTGTAGTTGTGTTTGCCTGATGAAAGTTTCTTGTCTTCAAAAGAGTAATACTTCGGTGAATTTGAAGAACCGAATCCCTCTACGAAACCGATTTTCTTCCAGTCGCCGTTTTTGTCTTTTCTCTCAATTTCAAAGCCGGAGTTGTCTGTTTCTGTTTTGGTTTCCCAAGTAAGATTGACATTGCGGCTCTTCGCCTTACCGGAGAAGTTTACAAGCTCAACTGGGAGGGGGATACTAGCCTCATCAGCACCCATGTAAGGAAATGTAGCACTTCTCGACTCGTTATCTATATCCTTATCTGAAATGGATATGATTGGTGTTCCAATCAAGTTTAAATCTCCAACAGAAGCTCCACCCAAATGAAGGTCTGTAGGGCTCAGAAACTGCGTTGCTCTGGTTACTGAATTATTATCCCCGGCGGATGAATTTTTCCACTCAGTAAAATCCTTTAAAACCGATACCCACTCTCCAATAGAAGCGGAATTGGAGGAATATAAATTGTTATAATTACTGGAAGTGGCAGTCCAGCCGGTTGCAGATGAAACACCAATTGCAAAATGGTAGTTACCGGTGCCTCCAGTTCTGGTATTTACTAAAATATTATTTCTAAGATTATCCGTAGATGGAGTCACTGTAACCGGTCGTCTGAATGAATAACTGTTGTTTGTTCCCGAGCCTGAATGAGATCCACTAATAACTACTGTGTTATAGTAGAAGCCATTTGTGCCTGAAGCAGAGGTATCTGCGATACCACTTATTCGTGCATCATTGGAAACTGTTTCACCAACGGTAACCATATTGTTGATGTAATTGGCAGTACCGGCCAATATTAACATACCCCAAACTCTTGATGAATTCAGGCCAACACCAGTTGCAACTGTAGTTATTGTATGCACTCTATTTCTTTGAACAATTGCATCGGTCGCAGCGGTTGGAATTGAGATTACAAATCCAGCAATTGTGTAAGCCCCAGATGTATTGTTGGTGTGCTGAATGTTATAGACTCGATTTGAATCCAAGATATTGCCTGTGGTGGCTGTAGGTGCAAAAACAATTCCGGCAGGGAAAAAGGAGGTAACCCCCGAGGCTGTACCTGTCGAGTTCGATTTTATGTCCCGAACAACATTATTCTTAACAATCCCAGTACCGGATGATACAATAATTCCGAATGCCCTGTCACCACCTGCATCCCAATAATTGATGTTCCCGATCTCATTATTCTCAATTCTGCAAACACCTGTCCCCGAATAACTAATCATCTCTGAGTCGTAGCCCAACCTTATCGTGTCTGGGCTGGAAGCATTTCCTCCTATGATATTACCGGCGGAAGATCCAATTTCCACATTCCCGGCAGAAACACGAATCATTCTGGCTACACCAGTAGAATTATCACAAAAGATATTCGATAAAGTATTACCATTGACCTTTGAAGCAGTTACGGCTCCGACACTTAGTTGGATCCCAACAAAAATACCTGTGGTGCTTAATGGCGAGCCACTTCTATCAATTGCCGCACCACCTATACTATTCCTGTTAACAGTGTGGTTGTTCCCGGTTCCAATATTTATGCAAGTTAACGCAGTTGTTTTTGAGCTAACTTGAAATATGTAGTTTGAATCAACATTCCAATTATCACCTGCTGATGATAAATTGACACCAGAGCCGGTAAAATTATAGAACTGATTATTTCTGATAATACCAGATGAATTTAATGTTGAGGATGAATAGATTAGATTAACAGGTAGAGCAGTTAAATCTGACCGGTCTCTGACCTTGTTATTTCTGATCTCATTGAAAGAATTACCAACGGTCCCTGCTCCAAACATCACAACACCATTCGTTGTAGTGGTATTTCCACCCTCAACAGTACAATACTTGATAGTGTTATAGGTTGCATCAGAAGCAAAATTGATGACAGGGGCTGTATTTAGTGAATTCCTAATTAGAAATGAAGAAGGAGACTCAGACCCGTCTATGGTCACATAGTCAGCACCGTTAAGGTTGAAGATAGCTGTCGAATTGCTTCCGTTGATGGTAACATTTGTACCTGTTTGCGGTTTAATCGTTACAGTATTTGTTGCAGAACTACCGGAAAATTGATTAATGGTCAGTGGGAAAGTCTCGGATGTAGAATAGCTGGCATCGGTTAAGATAAACCTCACAGAACTAGAGACACCTACTGCGTTTAACCGGTTAATGGCAGTTGACAGTTTATCGAATGGGGCGGTTTGTCCGGTTCCGACAAGGTAATCTCCTGAGAGAGGACCTGCAACTGAAAAAGTTGTGGTTAATGTGTCATTAGTTGGAAATTCATCTCCACTAAGTTCTGAAATAACTTGTAAAGTATATGCTCCTGCTGCAAGACCATCAGTTCCTGAAGAATTAAAGTCAACCGATAGAGATGCACCAGCTGTCAAACTCGATACAGTAATTACTTCATTATACACTTCGCTGACGGCCGGTAATGGACCTTTGATGATCATTCTGACATCAAAGCCGGATTGATCAATTAATCCATAATTCTTAAAAGTTGCTCGTGGGGTGAAAAGTTGACCTTCAATTTGAGTACCGCCGGCGGAAGGCGTAACGAAGGCAAGTGAACCTATGTCATTATTATAAATCGGTGTAAAGTTACCCTCGTAGGCACCGATATCAGGATTGGTAGCGTTCCTTGTTGTGTTGTTAAAATCTATTGTTATAGAGACTGGAGTACCACCGTTGGCAATAAAAGTGGGTACACCCAATTGAATATTCAAATCATATGTACCACTCGTACTGACAAATGGAACATCCTCTGTTTTTGCATTTGTTTCTCGTGGTGACACTAACCATGCTCGATAAGTCGTCAATGTTTGATACCCGGTGGTAGCATCATATGCGATTAAATTTTTTGAACTTGCTGTTCCAGCAAACAACAAATTGTTGTTAGTTGTAGTTGCAATCTGTGATCCGATTGTAGCTGTAGTTTTATAGAATGCTACCGCTCTGGTTGCCGTACCCGTAGGTGCTGTGGTACTTTTATTAACAAAAATGTTGTTCCTGGAATCAAGAATTGTCGATGTACTGGAAGCCATGTATAAACACGCTGTCTGAAAAGATGTTGTAGTCAATGTTGAGGTTGCATCAAGATATACAGTGTTATAGTATAAATTAACCGTAACTGCTGAATTAAGCTCTATACCTCGAATTCCGGGAGCCCCGGTGCACGCAGGATTATTCAACTGATATATGAGATTGTTATTGCAATTTATAACCCCGGATGCAGATGAAGCGAGCAGCATTCCACGAGTCGATCCAGAACCTGTTGAAGCACCTGTTATCTTAAAAATACGGTTCCTCGATATGTTAAAAGGTCCCACCCCAGCTGCTCCATTAGTCCATAACCCATAAACAACTTGAGTACCAGTAGAGGATGAAGTAAAATCGTGAAGTATGTTTTCACTGATAGTGGTTGTTAAGTTTGTAAAAGTACTGTTAATGACTATTCCTGCCAAATCATTAGTGGATGAAGTGCTTGTGTTAACGAGATTTCGAATTTCACACTTTTCCACTTTGACATTATCCTGACCCAGTAACTCAACACCCCTTAGCCCGGAACTCTGACTTACTGTTGCATTTCCAATGTCATTATAACCTGTTGCTGCACCACTAATAGGTGAGATGTACGAAGGATCGGCAGTAATAGTGTTATATCTGTCACGATTTGTTGAACTACCTCCTGACAACAAGATTCCTCGATATGCATTTTGAGACGACACATTTTTAACTGTGTTATAGCTGTTGTTTCCGTTCGTATCTGTTGGTGCTGTCCAAGCATGAATTCTAAACGCAATGGACGCGGTGTTTGAAGAGGATGCGGTATTTTTCAAGTTGACGTTGCAGTTTATCACATTATTGAATCTTGCACCGTTTGTTGAGGTTGCATTGACCATGTTCAGACCAAATTCGACAGTTGTTGATGTACTCCTCGTTATAAAGTCAAGACCGTTTATCGTTACGAAATCTGATCCGAATAACATAAAAAGTGCATCCCCTGCTGTACCTGATGCCCCTGAACCTTCATTAGTAATTACCGGATTAGCACCCACTCCTGATTTTTGAAAGGTAATTGTACTCGATGATGTTCCGGTTGCCTTCAGAGTATCAACATAATTGTCAAATGTTTGCCCCTCAGCAATGTTGAAAGTCACAGAACTGGAAATTCCATGTGCATTGAGTGCGGAAACAGCTTCACTCAAACTTTGAAAGTTGGAGGAAGATGTCGATGAGGTATTGTCAACGGTATATAAACCCGCAAGCGGAGTTACTGCCTTGGAAAGCAAAGTTATATTATCCACCGCTCCGGCCGGACTAGAGCCACCGGATGCGTCATTTTTCCAAGAAAATACCAACCTTTGAGTGGTTCCTGCAGCTGAAGCAGGTATTACAAAAGAGTAGGTAGTATATCCTGTTTGTAGATTAATATATTGATTTCCAAGTCTTACTTGAGTGAGCGAAGCAACCAATTGTGTCCCAGCGACTGGAGTGACGGTTGTGGGTATTAAAAACACCTGAACAAAATCAAAAGTGCTTTCACCAACCCCTTTATAATCAAATGTGAGAGTAATTGCCGATTCACCTACAGGGAAAGTCACATCTCTATAAAAATGACTTACGGCGGCTGTTGTTAAAGTATAATTGTTGTTCACTCCCAAATCATTGGAGATATAAGCCCCATTTGTACCACTTTTTTTTGTAGAAGTACCTACATACCATGGATTAACTGCTCCGTTTATTTCTGTCCACCCATTTGCAGCGAATGATGCACCGCTTTCAAAGCCACCATCACCTGAAGGATTAATCAAAACTGTTTGAGAGAATAGATTTGGACTTAAAGAGCCCATTAAAACTGTCACCCAAAATAAAAGGGAGCGACAATTAATTTTGTTACAATAAATGAATGTGTGTAACCTTTTTTTCATAAGATAACCTAACCTGTTAATGATGAGAAAACTTTTCTAGAGTCAGTTGAACCGCTTTGATTGGGCTGTAGAGAAGTAAAACAAGACCGATCGTGACAAGGACCGGTATGAGAACCACTGTAGCGAGCCAACTCCTCTTCCCTGCTTTAGCCTTCGCAGGGACAAGGGGTCTGTCGTAAACTTCGTCAATCGAGTATTTGTAAGTAAGCATTTATATATACTTTTTGTTATTAAACATAATTCTTCGCTTCAACCGGGGGAACCGGTTTACGCATAAGCATACAGTTATTGGAAAATTATCAGGCAGAAATCGGGGTCGAAAAACTCCGGTTAAAGCATAACAATTGGAAAATCAAATTTTGATTGAGAGTTGGATTTGTAGAATGGCTCTTTGTAGATCAGGTTACGATTACGGGGATTTGTATATTAAAAAGGAAAGCGAACCACGCCTCGAAAGGCGATTTAGAAGCTTTGGTGCGATTTTTCCCTCACGACACTAAACTTGACTCGTAAGATCGCTTTCCAAATTAAAATAAACAGGTGACATTTTTATCTAAAAGAATCGGACTCCTTTGTTGGTGATTGTATCCAGTTAACTAAACCTCACATAACCTGAATGCAAGTTACCAAATTTTTATTTTAAAGTCAATAGGTTGGGAAAATATTTTTTGTAAGAACCCCAGAACCTCAGAGTTTCAGTACCTCAGAGGCTCCGAAGTTCCGAGGTTCTGAGGTTCCGTAGTTCCGAGGTTCTGAGGTTCCGGGGTTCCGAGGTTCTGAAGTTCCGGGGTTCCGAGGTTCTCATTCTCCCCTTTTCTTTGTATATTTAGGGTTAAAATTTTAAAAAGCCCATGAAAAGAAAAGACCGTCTGAAAGATCAGATAAAAAAGTATCTTGTACCGGAAAACTTTATAAACAGAGACCTTAGCTGGATTGAATTCAACAAGCGGGTTCTGGAGGAAGCTTTACATCCGGGACTTCCTTTGCTCGAGAGAATAAAGTTCATTTCGATCTTTTGTTCCAATCTCGACGAATTTTATATGATCCGTGTTTCGGGCATAAAAGAGCAGATTGCTGCGAACATAGCCGAGATCACAATTGACGGTTTGACACCCCAAAAAGCGCTTTATGAGATCGACAAGGAAGTGCGTCCCCTCGTGGATGACCTCCTGGAATACTGGAATCACACCATTGTCCCCGAACTCGAGTCGAATGGTGTCGAAATTACCACTTACAGTAAATTAACCGGACAGGAAAAAACAAAACTTAACTCATATTTTGAGGATCAGATTTTCCCTGTGCTCACTCCCCTTGCACTCGATCCGGGAAGACCGTTCCCCTACATTTCAAACCTTTCACTCAGTCTTGCTGTTACAATTAAAGATCCTGATGGTGAACTGCAGTTTGCGAGGGTAAAAGTGCCCGCGATACTTCCGCGTTTACTGAGGATAGATACAATTCTGGCGGGTCCCGAAGGAAACGGAAATGCAGGCGAGATTCGATTTGTTTGGCTCGAAGACCTGATCAAGGCAAATATCGGCAGACTTTTCCCTAAAATGAAAATTTTGGATTCCTGTTGTTTCAGGATTACGCGTGATACAGATATCGAAATTCAGGAGGATGAAGCTGATGATCTGCTCGAGTTGATCGAGGAAAACATTAAACAGAGGATGTTTGGAAATGTCGTCAGACTCGAAGTTGAGAAGGATATGCCCGCATATATCCTCGAGACTCTTGTATCCAATTTGGAGATAAGCAATTCCGATGTACATCCGCTGCAGCCCCCACTTGGTTTGAGCGATGTAATGAAATTGTACAGTCTCCCTCTTCACCAGTTGAAAGAGAAACCTTTTATTCCAAGAGTGCCAAAGGTTTTTGAAGAAGAGAAAAACATTTTTTCAGTGATCAAACAACGGGATGTGCTGATGCACCACCCGTATGATTCATTTAAACCTGTCATAGATTTTATTAAACAGGCGTCACAGGATCCCGATGTTCTTGCAATCAAACAGACACTCTACAGAGTCGGCAAAAACTCACCCGTTATCGATGCACTGATTGAGGCAGCGGAAAACAGGAAGCAGGTTGCGGTTCTCGTGGAGCTAAAAGCCCGTTTTGATGAAGAAAACAATATCTACTGGGCAAAACAGCTCGAAAGTGTCGGTGTACATGTCGTCTACGGTCTTGTAGGACTTAAAACACACGCCAAGATGACGCTTGTGGTACGAAGAGAACAGAACCAGCTTAGCCGTTATGTGCATGTTGCAACCGGCAACTACAACGCCAGCACGGCAAAACTTTATACTGATATCGGTCTGTTTACATGTAATGAGGGAATTTGCAACGATATCAGCGACATCTTCAATATCCTGACGGGTTACAGTGCCCAAAAGGATTTCAGGGATGTAAGTGTTGCCCCGATAAACCTCAGACAAAACATTGAAGGACTGATTTGCCGCGAAATTGCCAATGCAAGGGAGGGCAAAAAGGGACGGATTATAATAAAAGTAAATTCCCTCGTCGATCCCGACATCATCGGCTACCTTTACGAAGCTTCGCAGGCGGGTGTGGAAATCGATCTGATTGTCAGGGGGATATGCTGCCTCGTCCCCGGAATTGCCGGAATTTCTGAGAATATCAGGGTAAGAAGTGTAGTTGGCAAGTTCCTTGAGCATTCAAGAATTTTCTTCTTCCACAATAATGGTGATGAGGAAATCTTCATCAGCAGTGCCGATATAATGCAAAGGAACCTCGACAGAAGAGTTGAGCTGATGACACCGATTTACGACAAGTCGATCAAAAATTATTTAAGAAATACAATTCTTGAAGTGTATCTGCACGATAATGTGAAAGCAAGGATACTTTCGAGTGATAAAAAATATTCGTATGCCCCTCAACAAAGTATTGAGGAGCTTTGTGCACAGGAATGGCTGATGAACCAGCAATTCGAATACTCAAATTACTAAAGGACAAAAATGGCTGTAAATAAAGAACAGATACTTAAAGCTCTCGGAACTGTAAATGATCCCGATCTGAAAAAAGATCTCGTAACCCTGAATATGATTGAAAAGCTCACCGTAGAGGGAAATAATGTCTCTTTTGATGTTGTTCTAACCACTCCGGCGTGCCCCCTGAAAGAAAAAATAAAAAACGACTGTGTTTCCGCAATTAAAAGCAGCGTGCCGGATGTCGGTGAACTGAATATTAACATGACCTCGAATGTGACTTCGTTTGCTTTCAAAAAGAACGCAACTGGCTTCCTCTCGAATGTTAAAAACACCATCGCTGTTGCAAGCGGCAAAGGCGGGGTGGGAAAAAGCACAGTGGCTGTAAATCTGGCCGTTTCACTCGCTCTCGACGGTGCAAAAGTGGGACTGATAGACGCTGACATCTACGGACCTTCAATTCCTCTCATGCTCGGCATCAATGAAAAACCCCTCGTAAGACAGGTTGACGGTAAGGTGAGAATACTTCCGTTGCAGAAATTCGGTATCCAGTTGATGTCAATCGGTTTCCTTGTGGAAGACAATGCCCCCGTCATCTGGCGCGGACCAATGGCCTCGGGTGCCGTAAGACAGTTTATGACCGATGTTGACTGGGATGACCTCGATTACCTCTTTTTTGACATGCCTCCCGGAACAGGTGACATACAACTTACGCTTTGCCAGACCATTCCACTGACAGGTGCCGTGATAGTTACAACTCCTCAGGAAGTTTCACTCGCAGATGCAAGAAAAGCCGCTTCGATGTTTGAAAGAGTAAATGTCCCCATTCTCGGCATCGTGGAAAATATGAGTTATTTTATTGCCCCTGATACAAACATAAAATATGATATCTTTGGAAGTGGCGGTGGTGAAAAACTTGCTGCAGAATGCAATTCGGAATTTCTCGGTTCCATCCCCATCGATCCAAGGATCAGAGTGGGTGGCGACAAAGGAATCCCTGTGGTTTACGATATCCCCGACTCTTCCGAGGCGAGCATCGTTACCGGCATTTCAAGAAATCTCGCAGCACAGATTTCGATCGCCAACTCAAACTCAGCAACACAGAAACTCGAAATAATTTTAAGTGACGATGACCAATAACCTGAATCAGAGAATCCTCGAGGCACTCGATAAGATCAGACCTTACCTTAAGGCTGACGGCGGCGATATCGAACTGGTAAATGTTACTCCCGACGGAATTGTAGAAGTGAGACTGACAGGGGCGTGCAGCTCCTGTCCCATGTCTCAGATGACTCTTCGCGCCGGTGTGGAAAGAGCTATCATTAGAGAAGTACCCGGAATAAGACGAGTTGAGGCTGTCGCATAATTTTGTGGAACTGATTTGATCTTTTTATGGTTACTACATTAAATCAACTATTGTGGTAAAATGATCAAAGATGTACACTACTGGGACTACTTCAATTCCCTCACCCAAGGTAACAAACATCGGTGTAGAGAAATTGTAGTATCCCTCGCTGAAGAAAAAACTGATATCAAAGATATCTACATTAACCTCCTGCAAAAATCCCTCTACAAAATCGGGAAAATGTGGGAAGAAGGCAAAATCTCCATTGCCGAAGAGCATATAGCCACCAAAATAACAGAATATCTGGTGGATATTTCCTGCGAACTTTACCCTAAATCACCATCGAACGGTAGAACCATTCTTCTTACCGGTGTGGACAAAGATTTCCACGACATAGGTGCCAGAATGGTTGCAAACATCTTCGAACTTCAGGGATGGACTGCGGTTTTCCTTGGCGGAAACACCCCCAAACGGGAAGTCCTTAACATGATCGAAACTACAAAACCTGAAATTGTCGGCATCACCTACAGCCTTTACATAAACTTTTTAAGATTTGTTGAACTGCTCGATGCCATTAGCACACAATTTCCAAACCAGAAAATCCTCATCGGCGGGCAGGGTCTCTCATCCGACACAAACAACACCCTCGCCAAATATCCGAATGCGGAATACATCTGCTCCCTCACCGAGCTGGAGGAAAAACTGGTTAAGTATTAGTTATGATTTATGAATTATGAATTGATAGTAAATCAAGGCGGGAGGTTCCCACTTTGATTTACGGAAACTAATAACTCATAAGTCATAACTCATAACTAAAAATGGTTTTTTCTCTCCCAAATTATTCTTAAATTGGGTTTTCAATAATTGATCATATTGTAAAAATACCGAGTCAATTAAATGATACCCGGACTTCAAAGCCAGTCATTTTTTAATTTCATGGTGACAGTAGTGAGTGAGTTTATTTCCAAAAGGGAAATAAAGCACATCACTTACGCTGTCGTTTACCGGCAGATACTGTTTACCGGATTTGAAGCTTTGTCAATCATTACTCTTGCAGCCGTCGCTGTGGGTGCTGTGATCATCATTCAGGGGAACTCTGTCCTCTCTAATTTCTCACAAAGTCCGATGTATTACACTATTCTTGTGGCGATTATACCGCGGGAATTAAGTACACTTCTTACAGCTCTTATCGTTATTGCCCGATCAGGTACTGCCATTTCGACCGAACTCGGGAACATGAACATTAACAACGAAACGCTCGCAATCTACTCATTTGGCATTTCACCGGTGGCCTATCTCGCTGTTCCCCGTGTCATAGGGATGGTCATATCTGTGGTATGCCTCACGATTTATTTTAATGTAGCTGCTTTCGCCACGAGCGGATTTGTGAGTTTTCTTTCGGCCGCCGTGATTCCCACACAGTTTCTCTACGATCTTTTTACTGCTTTAAGTGTGACCGATCTGCTAATCAGTGTGGTTAAATCGGCTTTCTTCGGATTTTTTATCGGTGTGATAGCTTGTTATAACGGATTCAAGGTGCAAAAGGCAATTACAGAAGTGCCGCAGCGAACAATTAAAACGGTAGTTAACTCGGTGGCGACACTCGTAATCCTGGATATTACCGTAACTGCATTATTCTATCTTTTTCTCTATGATTAGTCTTAAGCTCGAAAATGTGACCTGTACCCGTGAGGGACAAACCATAGTAAGTTCATTTTCAGCCGATTTGACGGGATCAAAACTTACCGCCATTCTGTCGGATTCCGAGGAATCTGCCGTTGCATTTCTTCGACTTGTTGCAGGTCTGCAAAAACCTCCCGTCGGGACCCTGGTATATAACGGCGAGAATTTCTACGAAAAAAGCCCGGAAGATCAATCTAAAATTTTACGCCACAACAGCTACATTTTCGACTCAGGGGGGGTCGTTTCAAACCTTTCGGTTTCCGAGAATATTCTTCTTCCCTTCGATTTCATCAATCATTCGGTACCTGAAAAGGAAAAACTTGCGAAGGTTGAGGAATTGTTAAAATTTTTCGAACTCGATTCAGAACTTCTTCAGAAACGGCCCTCGATGCTGACAAAGGGAGAGATAAAACTTATCAATTATATCAGGGCATATCTTATCAGTCCCGAAATGGTTTTTATTGAATCTCCTTTTGCAAGGATGATGAAACAAACAGCCGGTTTAATCGAAAAAATAATTGTGGAGACAGCCTTCGAAAAGGGAATCCCCCATTTCTTCTCGAAAAACAACAATTCCAGTCTCGTCGAGAAGGCGGACACAATAATTTTAATAAAAAAAGGTGAAGCTACACTTCACAAAAGAGGTGTCGACTTCACCGATAAGTTTGACTACCCGAAATTTTACGATCAAAAAGAGATCAAATAATATGTCAAAATTACGATATACAAAGATCCTTGTGATCTCATTCATTGCACTCGCGGTTTTTGCCGTGGCAAGTCTCACGCTTTCGATCCTGATCAGTGAGAAGGTTTTTTCCACCAAGCTTAACTTTCGCGCAAAGTTCTCCGATGCAACGGGCTTGAAAGGGAATGTCCCTGTAATCTTCAAAGGTTTTAAGATTGGCTACCTCAATAATCTTACTCTTGGTGCCGACAACAATATTTATGCCGATCTGAACATCTATGAAGACTATAGAAATCTCATCAGAGACAACTGCATTCTCTACAAAAATGTGAATTTCATTACCTCGGTAACAAATATCCTTCTTCTTACAGGAACGGGAAAAAGCAAACTCCTTGAGCAGGGCTCCATGATTCCGGGATTCGATACACGGGAGGGGAAAGCGATGCAAAGGCTCCACAATGTGGAATATCAGGGGGAGGTGATAAATGCCTTCATGTTTAAAATCGAAGCGTTCCTCGATGAGGTGAATCCGCAGATTTCCCCGGGTGCAGGTGAAGCTAATTCCGGCATAATGAATTCCCTTAAATCGATCGATTCAACCTTCGGAAAGATCAATTCCATTATCACGAATGTCGACAAAACTGTTGCGATGGTGAAAGATGGACTCTCCGGAAGCAAGTCGGGTGTTTTTGGAGGTATGGCACAACTCGACAACCTTATGAGCGAACTTGTGGCCACGACAAAGAATGCCCGGGGTCTGATGGGGAGGCTCGATGCCACTCTCGTCAATTATCAGAGACCTGACAGCCTTGCAATCAAGATGATTGATCCTACCGGAGATAATTTCCTGAAGCCCGTAAAGACCTCCCTCAACTCGATTAACGAGTTACTTCCTGAAATCAATAAACTTCTTGTTTACTCAAATGACCAGACGACAAATTTATCGCTTATTCAGGAAAAAATAAAAAAAGTACTCGATGATCTGCAGGTCACCCTCCAGATTATTAACAAAAACCCGATCATCAATTTTGGCACCAACATCAACAACAAAAAAGTTGAACAGGGAAAGAAGAGGCCAAGATGAAAAATTTTATACTCTTATTAGCTCTGATTACTCCCCTCTTTCTTTCGGGTTGCTTCTCTTCAACAGTGATTGATGAGCAGAAGACAGCATCGCAAAGCGACGGTGACGATTTCTTTAACCTCGCAAACGACCTCATAAACCGGAACAAAACGGGTCCCGCCCTCATTTCCCTTGATGAGGCTTTCAACAGTTATTCACTTCTCGACGATGTCTCCGGGAAAACAAAAGTTCTGCTTAAAAAGGCAAACATCTACGCTTCCATGGGAGATTTCAAAAAAGGTGACAGCCTTCTCTCTGCTGAATTTCTACTGCTGCCCGGAAGGAATGACTCAATAAATTATCTGAATTCCCTCTCGGAATACTACTACACTTCGCAAAGGTATGACAGCGTTATAGCCCTTTCGAAGAAATTCAAGGAGCAGTATTTCTCATCCTCTCTCGCTCTTATTTCGACGGCTTATTTGGCTCTCTCCAAATTTGCATTAAAAGCTGATTACGAAATCGAACTCACGAATCTCAACAGTGCTTTTGTTGCTTTTGACCGTGACTCCCGCTACCCGGGTGACCAGCTCGCCTTTGCATACTACACGCGGGCGTTTATTGCTTTGGCGGACGGTAAAACAGATGAGGCTGCGTTTTGGGGTGGCAAGGCATATGATCAGGACTTAAAAAATGAGGACTATCTTGCCATAGCCTATGATCTTGAATTTTTGGGAAAAGTAGCTGAAAAGAAGGGTAATCCCGAGAAGGCATCCGGTTATTTCAAACGGGCATCCGATTCATACTTCGCACTCGGTATTGAGGAACCGGCAATAATCTGTGAGGTGAAAAGCCTCATTCACCGGTTAAATACAAAAGGCGATAATCCATTTCTGAAAAATCGCCTCAAATTTCTAAAGGACAAAATAAAAGATCCGACCCTGCTGGGCGAGATCGAAAAAATCGTCCCTAAACAGTAAGCTTTTTTATTCCTGTTTCGATCCGGTAAAGAACCTCATCTTTGCCTAGGGCATCGAGTATCTCGAAGAGTCCCGGACCGGATGACACTCCGGATACCACAAGTCTCACAGGGTGAATCAGTTTTCCTGCTCCGACTCCGTTTTCTTCCGCAGCACTTCTGAGAGCTGTTTCCCAGTCTTCCTTCGAAGGTGATTCCATTGCATCTATTTTGGCTGAATAAGCCTCCAGCAATTTTGGAGTGTCTTCCTTCCAACCCTTCTGTACACCTTTTTCTTCATAGGTTTCAGGACGGGAGAAGAAATATGGTGCGTTTACAGGAATTTCCTTTATAAACTTCACTCTTTCCTTCATGCATGAAACGACCTTGGTCAGGTATTCTTCAGTAATTTTTTCTGTCAGGGGAATCTCCTGAGCGATCAGTTCTTCGCGAAGCAGACGGGCAAGTTCGCTGTCAGTCTTTGATCTCAGGTGTTCGGCGTTCAACCAGTCGAGTTTCTCGAAATTGAAAACGGCACCCGATTTGTTGATCCTTTCGAGCGAAAATGAAGCAATCAGTTCGTCCATATTATAGAATTCCCTGTCGTCACCGGCGTTCCAGCCCAAAAGGGAGATAAAATTGATCAATGCCTCTTTCAAATATCCTTTCGCTCTGTAGTCTTCAACCGCCACATCACCCTGTCTCTTGCTCAGTTTTGAGCGATCAGGATTCAGTAGAAGCGGCAGGTGAGCAAAAACAGGCACTTCCCAACCGAATGCTTCATAGAGGAGCACATGCTTTGGAGTCGAGGGGAGCCACTCTTCACCACGAATGGTGTGTGTAATTTTCATCAGATGGTCATCCACCACATTTGCGAGGTGGTATGTAGGAAATCCGTCACTTTTTATCAGAACCTGATCATCGATTATCGATGTATCAAAATCGATATTTCCTCTTATGATATCCTTAACGAGTACCTTGCTTCCGTGCCTTACATTCATACGAACGACATAAGGAATGCCCGAAGCCAGTTTTTCTGTCACTTCCTCTTTTGAAAGTTTCAGGCAGTGCTTGTCGTAAACAGTCTGTTCATTCCTGGCTTTTTGAGCTTCTCTCAGACTGTCCAGTCTCTCTTTGGAGCAGAAACAGTAATAGGCATGTCCCGACTCGAGAAGCCTGTCTGTGTGCTCTTTATAAATGTGAAGGCGTTCTGACTGAGTGTATGGGCCATACTCTCCCTCGATTCCCGGACCTTCATCGTAATGAAGTCCCGACCACTCGAGAGTTGAAATAAGATTTTCAACAGCTCCCGGAACATACCTGGTGCGGTCGGTGTCCTCAATTCTGAGGATGAACTTTCCACCCGATTGTCGGGCAAAAAGGTAGTTGTAAAGTGCGGTTCTTAGTCCCCCTATGTGTAGATAACCGGTAGGGCTGGGGGCAAACCTTACCCGTGGGTATTCTGATATCATTTAACGCTGTTTTCCTGTAGAATTTACCGGTTATGCCGGATTGGTTGTATATTTCTTTACTTTTTCAATAAACTCAACGCTGTCTATCGGTTTTGGGATATAGTCAGTTGCACCGGCATCAATACATTTTTCGCGGTCACCTTTCATGGCAAATGCTGTAAGGGCTATGATCGGAGTATCCTTGTACTCGGGCATCTGTCTTACCCGTTCTGTAGCTTCAAATCCGTTCATGACAGGCATCTGCATATCCATCAGGATGATGTCATATTTCATCTTCTTGGCCTGTTCCACGGCCTCGGCACCATTTTCACAAACCGTTACATTATTGAAACCGTTTTTTCTGAGAAGACGGGTAACAATAATTTGTGAGTGTTTGTAGTCTTCCACGAGAAGAATTACGGGACCTGAAGGTTCAGGAGCTGCTGCTGCCTGACCCGTGCCACCCGCAGCGGCACCACCGGTGCTTGTGACAGGTTCGGTTCTGTTAACCATTCTGCTGATTGTATCAGCGAGGTCTTCAATTTTAGTGCTCTTTTTGTCGAGTAGCTCTGTGAAAAGTCCGTTAATCTTTGCGAGGTCTTCCTCGTAGTTCTCCTTGCCGGTGTAAATTATGATCGGCAGACTTGCAAAACGGGAGTTTGATTTAATCTCTTTTATCAGTTCAAAACCGTTCATCTGAGGCATGTCGAGATCGACAATAGCCAGATCGAGATCCATGTTGGCAATTTTTGCCGGCACCTCGTATGAGAAGTTTTCAGCGACAGGATTGAAACCTGCCGACTGTATCGCCTCTTTCACAAGATTTAGAGTGTTCAGGTCATCATCCACACAAAGGACATTGGCATCGCGCCTCAATTTGTAGCTGGTCAGCACTTCCACAAGGTCTTTATAGCTGATCGGTTTTACAAAATACTCGACCGATCCCATCAAAAACGCCTTTTGCTGTTCGGCTTCAACTGAACAGACTATCACAGGAGTATGCCTGTGAAGCTTGTTTTCCCTGATTTTTCGGAGGAGCTCGAGTCCATTGATATCGGGAAGTGTGACATTCGTGATAATTGAAAGGAAACTTTCATTCTCAAGTATCTGCAATGCCTTCAAGCCGGCGTTCACAATTGTGGGTTCATATCCCCATTTGTTCAGATAATTACTTAGAAGTTTCGAAGTGGCGTAATCATCTTCTATTACAAGAACCCGGTTGTTCTGGCTTGCAGGTTTAGGAAGTGATTCCATTTGGCTCGCAAACATCGAACTGCCCGTAAGGAGAAGATTTATTGAAATACTGACTCCCTGTCCACTCTCCTTGCCAATTATGAGTTCGCCTTTCAGGCTCTCTATGTATCTTTTTGCAAGATTAAGTGAGAGAGCTGAAACGCTGGTCAGTTTTCCTCTGCCGTCATGAATCTGGCTTATGCGGAATGCATCCTTCAATTTCTCGGGAGGCATCATGAGTCCAGAATGATATACCTTTATGGTCAGAATTCCACTCAATGATTCGGTAGCTGTTACTTCGATCCTGCCGTAAGGATTTTCATTCAGCAGAAATGCAAGAATGGATGAAATTGCGGTTTTAAGTTTCTGCTGATCAGATTCTATTTCCTTAGGAACTGCTTCACCGATTGCGAACTGCAGTGAGGTGACATTGGCATCTGTCTTTTCTTTGAAACTTTTCTCGATTTCATCCAAAAGTCCCTTTAGTTCAAAAGGTGCAGTTTGAACTGCTGCACTTCCACCGGCAACCTTGGAAATATCGATCAAATCGTTTAACAGACTGGATATCTTCTGAGCGTTATCCTTAATTAGCTTAACATACTCTGTTTGAACAGAGCTTAATTTGTCATCATAAAGAAGTGAGGCGAAACCAAGAATGCTGTTTGCGGGTGTACGAAGATCATTCGAAACATCGAGAAGCAATTTGTTTATGGATGAATCGGAAGTGTAGGTGACGAATTTTGCGGAGCTTAACACTACCAGCAAAAATTTTCCAAGAACTTCGATATTATCGATATCACTTTGACTGAAAGGCGACTTCCGGGTAAGTTTTAAAACGAACTGTTCCTCTGTATTCCCCTTCATTTTCAGGCAACCCTCATACACCAGGAAATCGGTCGACTGAATCTGACATTTTTTATCAGTATCAAAAGATGTTACACCGGATGAAGTGTCGTGCAGCTTGCATACACTGCAAACTGATTCACTTCCTATGGCAAGGCTCTTTTTTACATTATCAGACTTGCCAATAAGTACCAGTTTCTCGTTTACAGGTTTGAAAAGGGCAGCGGAGTAGAACTCAAATTCAGCAGAGATGAAGTTGCATAACTGATTCAGGAGGTTTTCCCCTGTGCTGTCAGACTGAAACAACTGATTTACTGATTTAAACAAGGATATGATATTCGATTGCATCAGGCATACCGGGGTTCATTAATGAATAACATTAAGACCACAAATTAAACAGAAATTTAGAGAAAAAAAAGTACACTATGAAATTAAACTGTTTCAATCAGTTTTTTTACAATATCCACAGATGTTATACCCTCTGCTTCGGCACTGAAATTTGGAATAATCCTGTGCCGCAATATCGGATTGAGAACCGACTTTACATCATCTTTGTTTGGGGTAAATCTTCCGTACAATACAGCTCTGGTTTTTGCTGCGAGTATAAGATATTGTGAGGCTCTCGGGCCTGCTCCCCATCTTACCCATTCCTTGATGAACTGAGGTGAATCAGGAGTTCCCGGTCTGGTACTGTGAACTATTTTTGCTGCGTACTCGATAATGTTATCAGCCACAGGCACCGAACGAATCAGCGTCTGATAAGAGAGCAATTCAGAAGCAGTAATAACAGGATTGACCACGGGCATAAACGCTCCTGTGGTCGATTTAATAATCTCAACTTCTTCATCGTAAGAAGGATAATCGAGCCACAAATTGAACATAAACCTGTCAAGCTGTGCTTCAGGAAGAGGATATGTACCCTCCTGTTCAATCGGGTTTTGTGTGGCAAGTACAAAAAACGGTGTTTCAAGAGAATAAGTCTTCCCGGCAACCGTCACTTTATACTCCTGCATAGCTTCGAGAAGTGCAGCCTGAGTTTTAGGCGGAGTTCTGTTTATCTCATCTGCCAGAATCACATTCGAAAAGATTGGTCCGGGAATGAAACGGAATTCACGCCGTCTGGTAATCGGATCTTCCTCAATGATGTCAGTACCTGTAATATCAGAAGGCATAAGATCAGGTGTGAACTGAATCCTGCCAAATTTCAAGTCAGTTGCTTCAGCCACCGTTTTGATCAGGAGAGTTTTTGCCAGCCCGGGTACACCCACCAACAGGCAGTGTCCGCGGGAAAGGAGCGAAATAAGAAGTTGCTCTACAATGTCAGTCTGTCCGACAATAACCTTGCCGATTTCAGCCTTAACTGTGTTAAATTTCTCATTAATCTCCCGTACGAGTGTTACTTCGTCCAATTCAACCCCTTTATTTGATCTCCCAAAAGATTTTTGTTTTCAAATCATTCAACCATTCCTGTTCAAGTCTCTTCTGTTTGTACATCACAGCAAGTTCTTTGATTTCATCGTAATCTATTTCGAGGTTTGGTTCGTGTCTTGGAATTCTTGAATCAAGCTTTACAATGTGATATCCATATTCATCCTGACCGTAATCGATTCTTTTTGGGAAGCTGATTTCGCCCTCTTTGATTCTCGCTACGGTCTCTTTTAGAGCTGCATCCAGTTTATCTATGAAGAATGTGCCGAGCACACCACCCGATTTAGAGGTTCTCTGATCCTGGCTGTATTTTTTGGCGTAAAACTTAAAATCACCTTTGTCTCGCACCAGGGTGTCGCGAAGATCGGTGAGAAAATTGATCAGCTCATAATCTGTTTGCTCATCAGGTTTTACCCTCACAAGGATGTGACGGGTCTTAATCTGCTCGCCTCTTCGGTCGAGTAACTGTATAATGTGGTAACCTGCAGGAGATTCAATCACTCCTGACATTTCACCCACTCTTAGTCTGAATGCCACTGATTCATACTCGGGGAAAAGCATGCCTCTGGCTGTAAATCCGATGTCACCACCATTGACGGCACTTCCCGGGTCATCTGAATATCTCTTTGCAAGCTCTCCAAAGTCAGCACCGTTTTTCAACGAATCGAGGAGTTTATTTGCAAAATCGATAGCAATTTTCATGATTCGTTCCGACTTGGAGGGGGAACGAAAGATATGTGAAATTTTTACTTTTTCAGGGGTTGTGCCGAGACTGTCACGATATTTCGTAAAAAACTCTTCCACTTCCCTTCTACTTACTTCGATTGTGCCAAACTTTTTGTCCTGGGCTTTTTTCATCAGGAGATTCTTCTCGATCTCGGGCTCAAGTTCTTTTTTGATCTGTGCCATCGACTTGTTGTATGTTTTCTCTACCGCTTCTTCGGAACCGAACTGCTTTACAAGTTGAGAAACCTGATAGGTCATATACTGATCAATTTCGGGTTTGGTTACGATAATCGAATCGAGAATGGCGTAAGCATAGAGAAGTTTTTCCTCAATCATACTGTTAAGCACAGCAGCAAGAAAAGCGGGATTGTCAGGATTGTCACCTGTCCTCTTGGCTTCAATGGCAGCACGGAGCGAAACTTCACTCTGGAGAATAACATCATTATCAACAATTGCTGCAATTTTTTCTGCAACTTCTTGTGAAAAAAGTGTTCCTCCTCCGAAAAGGAGAAGGAACACCAGTAAAGCTTTTTTAAGCATTAATAGTCTCTTTGTAAAATAATTGTTAGTTCTTGAAGGCTTCTTTCAATGCATCAAAGAAATAGACCGGTTTATATTTCGCTTTTAACGAGTTGATATAAACATTCTCAAGATTTTTCTGTTCCTGCTCATTATAACCGCTTAATACTTCGGGTTTTGCTTCCTCATAAGTTTTCATGCGGCTTTTGTCTTTTTTGTATACTTTTATAATCGAGAACCCGCCGTCGATGCTGAAAGGAGCGGTAATGAATCCCTCAGGATGCTTATTTGCTTCCTGATAGAGGTTGTTGAAGTTTACATCCTGAAGTGGATGTTTCCCCATTTTGCCTCTCATGTTGCTTCTTTCTGTGTATTTGCCGGCGAGTGACTCGAAGTCTGCTCCGGAAATCGCCTCTTTGTAGATTGATTTTGCAAGTGAATCGTTTTTAACAAAAATTTCACCAAATTCAACTCTGTCGGGCCAGTTGTATCCGGCTTTGTGAGCATCGTAGTACTGAACGAGGTATGTGCTGTCGCTTTTTATTTTGTTCCACACTTCAAGTTCCTGAAGTTTGAAGATGTAGATACCGTTTCTGTAGTCTTCCATCAGTCGTGCAAAATCTTCATTTCTCTTTGTGAGATATTTTGCGTCTATTTCGAGAACTCTGTCATTCGCCATCTTAACAGCACCTTCACTCAACATACTGAAAGTGAATGGTTTGTTGATGAATTCGAATCTTTTGTTCATATTGGCAATGAGTGAATCAAGAGAGTAGGAAACATTTTCCATTGTGAAGGCAACTGAATCTTTGTAATCGTTTCTCCACTCTGCATTAAAATATCCCTTGGTTATGTCAACTGTGTCACCAATTGATTCAAGAAGTGCAAACAACTGCTCATTTTCAGTGAAATTGTATCTCTCTCTGGTTTTCTTCAGGAGTTCAGCGTATTCGTTGTTATACCTGATCTGACGGTACATTTTCTTCAGGTTTTCCTTGTCTTCGTCAAATGAAGGATAAGGTTTTATCTCGGTAACCAAGATTAAATGGAGACCGTAACCTGTCTTTACCACAGGGGAAACCTGACCAAGTTTCAAATTGAATGCTGCTTCATCAAACTCGGGAACCATCATTCTTCTCTCAAAAAACCCGAGATCACCACCCGATGATTTTGAGCCTGGATCATCCGAATAGACTCTCGCCAGATCGCTGAAATTCTCACCGTTTTTCAATCTCTGAACAACGGTATCCATTCTGGCAGTTGCATATGCAGTATCCTGATTACCGTTCGGATCAAGATAATTGATGAGGATATGGCTTGCTCTGATCTGTGGAACCCTGTCCCTGATCTCGGTAACTTTGATCAGATGGTAGCCAAACCGTGTAGTCACCACTTCAGGATATACCTGACCCGGTGCGAGTGTATAGGCTGCATCTTCAAATTCAGGTACGATCATACCTGAAGTGATATAATAAATATCTCCGCCATTTTTGGCACTGTATTCGTCTTTTGAAAATTCGGCAGCCAGTTTCTCGAAACTTTCACCTGCCTTTATTCTCTTTAAGATTCCCTCAAGCATTAGCTTGGGTTCCTCTGAATCCAAAGAATCAGGTCTGGTCATTATGTGACTTACTCTGAGCTCTTTTTTTCTTCTCTCCCACATCTGTTTAACAGCAGGTTCAATCAACTCTTTTTCCACAATATAGGTTTGACCAACCTGTTTGAGGTAATCATCAAGTTCCTGATTCATTGCCTGATCTTTATCGAATCCCCTTTCGACACCATCCAGAAGCTTCATTTTGAAATTAGTGTAAACCTCAAGAAAGTTTTTCAGTTTTTCCTGATCATCTTTCCTGGCGTTTTCAACCCCGCCAACTGTCTTGGCATATGCTCTTTCAAATTCAGAAAGTGTAACTTTATTGTTTTGTTTGTTCGCTCCGGTGAATTCAGCCACTGCGGTCTGTCCACCACCTGAACATGCTGAAAGGAAAAATCCGGCAAGTAATGTCAAGCTAATAAACAATGTTTTTTTCAACATTAACGGCTCCCGATTATTTACAGATCACCCGGAACTCTCTCCGGGTTTGTTCTATTTATGGTTTATAAATGATTGTTTTATTTAATAATTATAAAAAATCGTGACAACAATGTTACCGAATTGCAGGCTCAAAATCAAGGTTAATAAAAAGTTACTTTGAAAGAACAATCTTGACAACTTTTGAGCTTTTCGAGCTTTTTAATTTTACAAAATAGACTCCCGAATTCAGTCCGCCGGCTTCAACATCAATAGTATGCCGGCCGGGTTCGAAAAATCCTCTGCCGAGTCTTTTTACCTTCTCTCCCGTCGCATTGTACAGATCGATAGTCAGTTCGGATATGGACGACAGTTCAAAATCGATTTTGGTTGAGGGGTTGAAAGGATTCGGATAGTTGCCGTAAACTCTTATGTCCGAAGGAGTTTGTGCAGCATCTTCGATGTTCATTGCAGGAATTGAGTTCAATGCTGCAAGTCCGTTTATTATCCCCCAGCCATACTCCCTGTTTGGATTCGATGCGTTGTCTGCTGTCGAGCGAAGCGAGTTCGCAAGTTCCACGGGAGAGATGTTAGGTCTTTGGGAAAGGATGAGTGCCCCCACTCCGGCAGCCAAAGGACACGAAAACGAGGTACCTGAAGACTGTGAATATCCATTCAGAGTATACGAACTCGCAACCCTTACTCCCTGACCCATCGCCATGATATCGGGTTTTATGCGACCATCAACCGTTAAACCGACACTTGAGAAATAAGCTCTTGCACGCGATGCATCAACAGCGCCGACAGAAATGACACTGTCACCATCTGCAGGTGCACCAAGAGTATTGTGAGTTGCGTCCATACCTTCATTGCCTGCAGAAACAAAAACTGCTATCCCTTTTGAAACCGCAAGGTCTGCTGCTCTCGTAATTCTTGCAGTGTTGCCATCCATATCCTGCCATGTGTAACTCTGAAACGGAGGGTCATACTCAAGATAACCTAGAGATGATGTAGCGAGGTCGGCACCGAGGCTGTCTGCCCATTCGATACCCGCTATCCAGTTGTCCTCCTCTATCGGAGTTTCACTATCGGTATTTTCAGTCTTGGCCAGAAGATAGGAAGCACCATATGCGGGACCGATCAGTTTCCCCGGTTTGTAACCGCCAATTGCCGAAAGTACATTCGTACCGTGACTGCCACTTCCCATGTCAAGACTGTCACCAACACCACCGTCGTTGTTTACAAAATCCCATTTGTCCAAAATTGTGATTTGCGAAAACGATTCATGCTGCAAATTGTTAAAACCGGCATCGAGAACACAGACTGTCACACCTGCACCGGTGATACCGAGGTTATGCATCGCCGGCACTGACATCATCTGATTTTGTGTCAGGCTCTGACCGTAATCAAGATCAAATTTATCTTTATTATCAAGAATCATTTTTGTCTGATCGGTTGAGGGAGCCTCTACTAAATCACTTGAATATTTCTTTGAAAATCGCACAACAAGATCAAGATGACTTACAAAAGGAAGTTTTTCAATTTTTAGGACCTCCGACTTCGCAACATACATGCTGACGCTGTTCAGCCATTTTGACTTTCCTTTTACCTGCAACCCCATCTTTTGAAACTCTTCGATGTAACCGGCATAAATCGGCAGGTCAGTTTCATCAATTAAATTTTGCTCGCTCCTGAACTTTCGTCTTCTTTCTATCGATTTTTGCGTAACCACAAGAGAAGGGTTTTTAAGGTACTTTTCAGTGGAAGGCCCTTTGTCTTTAAAAAATACCCAACAGAGAACGGAGTCAGTGTCAGACATCCTTCCAACGACTGTCTCCATTGATCTGGACAGTTTCGTAGTGGAATAATTTCCCTGGAATGTGATGAGAACCAGGAAAAGGAAAGGGATAAGTGCAAGTTTTTTCATTATTTCAGTAAACTTAATTTTTGTGTGTAAATTCTATTGCCGTCATTCAATAAAAGAAAATAATTTCCTGAAGGAAGTCCGGAAGCGTCCAACACTATTTTACCCGTACCGGCAGAATATGTTCCCTCAGCTACAATTTTTACCAGTTCACCGGAAGAATTATAGAGCTTCAGCGATAAGAATCTTTCAGTGGGAAGTGTAAATTGAACGGTTGTCACCGGGTTAAAGGGATTTGGATAATTTCCGAGAAGAATGATGTCTGACGGAACCGTCGTGTTACCATCCTCAACACCGGATGGGACATTATCTATAGCAGCAACAGCATTCATTATTCCCCATCCCATCAATCTGTCGGGTGAGTTTGGCTGTGAAGCAGTATTCCTTAAAATCTGTCTGATCTCGATTGGGTTCAGATTCGGGTTCTTTTGAAGCATGAGAGCAGCTATTCCTGCCGCAATCGGACATGCAAGCGAAGTTCCTGAAGTGTAGGTGTATGAGGTTCTACCCCCGGGTGCAGCGGCATAAACCGAAGATCCAACCGCCATCATATCAGGTTTTATTCTTCCGTCAAAAGTCAATCCAACGCTGCTGAAACCTGACCGGGCTCCCTGAGCTGTTATCGAACCGATCGAAATTACAGAATCACCGTCAGCGGGTGCAGCAAGAGTATTCTGCGTTGCATGAAAACCATTATTCCCGGCACTGTTGAAGACGACAATTCCCTTTGCAACGGCAAGATCAGCTCCCTTTGTGATCCTTGCAGTATTTCCGTTCATATCCTGCCAGGTATAGCTTGTAAACGGAGGGTCAAAATCGAGGTAAACAAGTGAAGTGGATGTAACATCAACACCAATGGAATCAGCCCATTCGGCAGCGGCAATCCAGAAATCCTCTTCGGCAGGTGTTTCTGAATCGGTATTCTCCGTTTTTGCAAGAAGGTAATTGGCTCTGTATGCAGTTCCGATCAGCTTGCCCGGTTTGAAGCCGCCAATAACGGAAAGTGTGGAGGTGCCGTGTGAACCGTTTCCCATTCCGCCATCACCAACATCGGGGTCGTTGTTCACAAAATCCCAGGTGGAGACTATGCGGAGTGAATCATAAACCTCATGAGCAAGGTTGTTGAATCCCGCATCCATCAGACAGATAAAAATACCTGATCCATCGTATCCCATATTATGTGCTGCAGGTATCTGCTGAGGAGCAAGCTGAGCAAGTGATTCACCGTAATCAAGAGCATTCGTCGCTTCAATAAAGGAATTTCCAGTAACAAAAGAATTATCATTTTCTTTGTAAACCTTGGAAGCGGTGCGTCCCTTGGCAACTGGACTGATTTTCTTGACAAAATTCTTTTCTGCAAGTTGAATCAGCATATTCCTGTCAGCATTCACGGTAACCGAATTAAACCATTTTGATCTGCTGATTATTCTAATTCCTGATCCTTCCAATTCCTGCAGGTATCCCCTCCATAGCGGAAGATCGGTCTCATTGATGGCATCACCTCTGAGAGCCCGTCTCTCTATCGATCTTTTGCTCAGAAAGGATTCCGGGTTCGAAAGCATACTCAGGTTTTCACCCTTGTCAACAAGATCAACCCATACCTTAACGAAGCCGGTGTTGCTACGGTTTGCAAGCCAGCCGTTCAGGTCAGGGGAAAACTTTCCGGCAACGCTGCCTTGAGAGTAAACCAGAACTGGAAAAATAACGATCAGAAAAAGTTTTTTCATCTTGGTTTTTACTTTACTTTAGTGCTGTTTTTAATTGTACCCGCCACTTCAACAACATTCAAACCACCATCAGGAGTTTCAACCGCAAGGATCATCCCCTGAGATTCGAGACCCATCAGCTTTGCAGGCTTAAGATTGGCGACCACAATCACTTTTTTACCAATCAAATCTTCCGGATTGTAAGCCTTTCCGATTCCCGCAATTACCTGTCTCTTCTCTCTGCCAAAAGAAACCTGCACCTTGATCAGTTTTTCACTTTTCTTCACTCTCTCTGCTTCAACAATCTCGGCAACACGGAGATCGGTTTTGAAAAAGTCATCTATCGAAATCGATTCAATTTTTTCAAAATCTTCCTCTTCCACCGGGTCCGGAGCGGTTCTCTGTTTTATCTCTTCAATCTCGCTGTCTTCAATCTTCTTAAAGAGAATTTCGGGGGTTCCCAACTCTTCGCCTTCAACGAGATTGAGCTTTCCGGCATTCAGCCATTCAACAGATCTTTTGTTGAGCATTTTAAGAATTTTCGCTGAAGTATTTGGAATTACAGGCATAAAAAGTTCCGCCAGAGTGTATATCGTCTGAACACAAAGGTGAAGTGTTGTGGAACATCTTTCCCTGTCACTTTTCAGTGTTTTCCATGGTTCGGAATCGTTGAAGTATTTGTTTCCGGCTCTAGCAAGATTCATCACTTCAAGAGTCGCATCCTTGAATCTGTATTGCTCCATCAGTTCAGCTATTTTAGACGGGTGGTCCTCAAGCATGTTCAAAAGCTCGTTATCCCTCTCGTCAAGCGTATACAACGGTGGCACTTTACCATCGAAATTTTTATGGATAAAAGTCAATGTCCGGTTCACAAAATTTCCGAGGATATCGGCAAGTTCATTGTTGTGTTTAGCCTGAAAATCTTTCCACGAAAAATCGGTATCACGATACTCGGGTGCATTCATAGTAAGAGTATAGCGCAAGGAATCAGCTTCAAATTTTGCGAGGAAGTCGATAACATCGATACCCCACTTCCTGCTCTTGGAGAATTTTTTCCCTTCAAAGTTCAGGAACTCATTCGCAGGCACATTCTGGGGGAGAATAAATTTTTCGGAATGCCTGTCGTTCCATGCCATCAGTAAAGCAGGGAAAATTATAGTATGAAAAACAATGTTGTCTTTCCCGATGAAAGCCACATATTTGGTATCTGGATCCTGCCAGTAATCACGCCAGCCATCTTCTTCACCACGAAGCTTAAACAACTCTTTTGTGGCGGAAATGTAGCCGAGAACTGCTTCAAACCAGACATACAATACTTTATTGTCAACGCCTGCTATCGGAAGTTTCACTCCCCAGTCAAGATCGCGGGTGATCGCTCTGTCCTGCAAACCGGCAGTAAACCACCCCTTACAGTACTGAAGGACATTCTCCTTCCATCCGTATGTCACATCCATTTCGTTGACATATTTTTCAAGTCTCTCCTGAAACTTTCCGAAAGGGAAAAACCAGTGGGAAGTCTCCCTTAGCTCAGGTCTTTCTCCCGTAATTTTGCTTACGGGATTGATAAGTTCAGAAGGATCATACAGCGAACCGCAGTTTTCACATTCATCACTTCTTGCACTCTCATTGCCACACTTCGGACAGGTTCCCTCAACATATCTGTCAGGGAGGAACATCTTTCGGGAATTGTCATAAAACTGCATCGACTTCTTTTCAACAAGAAGCCCGCTGTTGTAATAATCCAGAAAAAACTCGGTAGCTGTTTTGTGGTGTTCAGGTATGCTTGTCCGGCTGTAAATGTCGAAACTCATCCCGAATTTATCGAAAGATTCTTTGTTTATTGTATGAAAACGGTCAATAATTACATTCGGTGAAACCTTTTCATTATCCGCCGTTATTGTTATCGGTACTCCATGTTCATCAGATCCGCAGACAAATATAATGTCTCTTCCTCTAAGACGCTGATATCTTACATATGTGTCCGCAGGAAGGTATGCTCCTGCAAGGTGCCCAAGATGTATTGGCCCGTTTGCGTAGGGAAGTGCGGCGGTTACCAATATCTTTTCGTGACTCAAATTCTTATCCATAAAATTGTTTTTAAAAACATTAAATATAGTGAATTTTCATGCAACTATATCAAGGCGGAAATTTCTCAAGGCTGGGTTGAGAAGGCTGAATAACGAAGGCTGGGTTGAGAAGGCTGAATAACGAAGGCTGAGGGATGAATGTTTGAAGTTTGAATTTTGAGGCTTGAGATTTGAAAGCATCTAACGGAACGAATTTCCGGAAATCTGAAGAGGAGCGACAATCCAGATTCTATTAAGCTAATAGCTCATAGATCACACTTCATAGCTTTCTTAGTTGCAAAATTTCAAATATTACTCTATTTATCGCTATTTTTGACACCGCAAATAATTTTAATACCAAAACAATTTACAGATGCCAAGACTCGTTTTTTCCATATTCCTTTTGTCCATTTTGTCTT
This sequence comes from Ignavibacteria bacterium, assembly GCA_017302895.1. Classification (NCBI taxonomy): domain Bacteria; kingdom Pseudomonadati; phylum Ignavibacteriota; class Ignavibacteria; species Ignavibacteria bacterium. The sequence goes on from JAFLBV010000002.1 coordinate 1,019,736, forward strand.
ACGCAACAATATTCCCTCAATCCGTTGAATTCCTGCCGGGGAAACGGCTCTTTAACATGCTGAAAGCTGCAGATACCGAGCCGAAATTCGGTCTAACTTTCTTCCCGGATGACCGTTCGATGAAAGTGGATGTAGGGAACGCATTCGATGCCATTTCATTTAAAATTGATTCCACCTCCACAATTAATGCAGGCACCGAGTTCTTCGCTTATGCCAAGGTTATAGAATATCGTGAATACCGATTGCAGGTTGCGGCGATTGACGGATATTTTGGAGGCAACATCTCCTGGCTCAAACAGATATCCGGTACACCTCACTTCATAAATGCCCGCCTACGGTTTATCCACCGTAGTGCCCATTTGGTCGATGGTGCGTGGGATCCATCAAAAAATTCATGGAAGGATGCCGCGGGTCCCGTACCTTTCGCCGATGATTTTTTTGAATTAAATCCGGGTATCCAGTTCAGGTTTCCCAGCGTGGATCTAAGAGTTTACGGAGGAGTTACTTATTCCATTTTGATACGGCCGGTCGACCAGAAAAGAACAAGTTTTTCCGTCGGAAGTGAATTATTTATTAACGATGTGTTGTTTACCCTTTTGAGCAAGCCCGCTAGACTCTATGCAGCTTATGACTTTAAAATGCGGGGACGACCGGAGTATTCCCCCTCTCATTCACTAATGGCAGGGATTAAACTTGGAGAAAAAGCAGGAACCGGCCTTTCGATTTATGCTTTTTATTACTCCGGATTCGACTGGTTTAGTTCTTACTACAAAAACCGTCTGACAAAATTTGGACTTGGTTTTTTTATTGATTTTAACCCCTGACAGGAGTTGTTACGGAAAAAATAATTGAAATTAATGGTCTCCATAAAAAATACAAGGATGTATATGCCGTAAACGGACTCGACATCACAGTGTATGAAGGAGATGTTTTTGGATTCCTGGGACCAAACGGAGCAGGTAAAAGCACTACTATAAGAATGCTGATGACTCTGATTTTCCCTACCGCGGGTGACATCAAATTATTCGGCAGAGACATCTACAAAGAAAGAAAATATATTCTCAGCAGAGTTGGCGCAATTGTTGAGAAACCCGATTTTTATGGTTATCTCACCGCCTACAAAAATCTTGAGATTCTCGCCCGCACATCCGGATATCCCGTCACAAAAAAGAGAATAATGGAAATTCTTGAAATGGTGGGACTCGAGAAACGCTACTCGTCGAAAGTAAAAACATTTTCCCACGGCATGAAACAACGCCTTGGAATCGCCCAAGCTCTCATTCACGACCCCAAACTCATCATCCTTGATGAACCAACCACGGGACTCGATCCTCAGGGGATGAAGGAGATTCGTGAACTCGTGGTCTCACTAAGCAAAGATCATCAAAAAACAATCTTTCTCTCCTCCCATATTCTATATGAAGTGGAACTCATCGCCAACAGGATGGTTATCATCGACAAAGGGAAGACCGTCATTGAAGGATATGTGGAGGATCTGCTCAATGCCGCCGAGACCAGAGTAAATATTGAAGTGAACAACCCTGAAAAAGCGGTGCAGCTAATAAATGAAAGCAATTTCAAAGGAAGAATTGATGATGTTTCGAATTCAACAATCATTATGTTCATGAAAAAAGATGAAATTGCCCCGCTCAACAAGAAACTCGTTGAGAATGGAATCGAAGTCAGCTCATTAATCCCTACAAGATCACTTGAGGAATATTTCTTAAATCTGACAGGAAAGGGAGAATAATGATCGATCTCGTAAGAATTGAACTTTATAAAATTTTCAGGAAGTGGAGAACTTACATCGGCTTCATAACCATTGCCATTATAGTTTCAATTATCGAAATAGCAATGCTTGTTGAGGGTGAAAACTACCTGAAATTTCTGACTCAGAATCTGCAAAACATTTTTGTGTTCGAAGGAAATTTCCTGAACGGTTACCTGATGTCGTTTCTTGTGCTCGGAGCACTTGCCATACATATCCCTTTTCTGATTACTCTTGTTGCCGGAGATCTCCTTGCAGGTGAAGCAACTTCGGGAACATACAGAATGCTGATAACACGACCGATAACGAGAAACCAGCTTCTTACCGCGAAGCTTATCGCAGCTACCATCTATACAAATCTGATGGTACTTTTTCTCGGCGTTATGTCGCTGGGTTTGGGAGTTATCCTCTTCGGAACAGGCGAGCTGATCGTTATCAAGGATATACTGATTATATTCGCAAAGGATGACATTTTGTGGCGGTTTGCAATTGCCTATGGAATCGCAGCTTTAAGCATGATGGTGGTTACATCGATGGCATTTTTCTTTTCCTCCATGGTCGAAAATGCTATAGGACCAATCGTCAGCACAATGGCAGTTATTATCGTGTTCTATATTCTCTCAGCCATTAATATTGAATTGTTGCAAGATCTGAAGCCATATATGTTTACTACTTATATGCAATCGTGGAACATTATTTTTACAACTCCCGTAGAAATGGATGAGCTCTATCAAGCTATGGGAATCCTCTCGTTTCACATCGTTTTGTTCCTCGGCTTGACTTATTATTATTTTAACAAAAAAGATATCACTTCTTAAGAAGGTTTACAATGACCAATAAAATTCTGTTATTATTTACTCTGTTGCTTTTTACTGCATTCCCGCAGACAGAAGCGGAAAAGATTCTCAATTCTGTAAAGAAAAAATTTGATGTCGTTAAGGATTATCAGGTTAATGTCAGGATAAAAATTGATGTGGAGTTTCTCAAGGTTCCTGACAACGATGCTAAGATATTTTTCAAGGCTCCTGATAAAATTAAACTTCAAACAGGCGATGATTTTGCATTAATTCCTAAAGAAGGACTCAATTTTAATCCCGCCAATTTACTGAACGGGAAATATACCGCTGTTTATGAGGGAGAAACCAGAGTAAATGGAGCTGCCCATCACATAGTAAAGGTTATTCCAACCGGAGGCACCGGAGATGTGGTTCTTTCAACGCTTTGGATAAATAAATCTACTTTCTTCATCTCAAAAGTTGAAAGTACTACAAAAAATAACGGCACTTTTCAAATAGACATGGTTTATCCAAAGGATAGTAAATACCCTCTTCCATCCAACATGACTTTTAGTTTTGAAGTAGGGAAGTTTAATCTTCCCAAAGGTTTTGGTGGCAAGAAGAAAAGGGAAACTACTGATTTGCGAGCTCCCGGAAAAGTTTTCATCACATATAAAAATTATATTGTGAACAAAGGGGTTCCCGACAGCGTGTTTAAAAAGAAATAACGGCTTTGGTGCGGCCGGTTGCTCCCTTGCGCCGGTCTGATAAAATTCATAAATTGCCGTTTCCAAACTGGAATTACTGCGATGAAAAAATATTTGACCCTCATCTCTCTTTGTATCCTTTTGTCTTCAGCGACACTTGTTGCTCAGAATGACTCGCTCAAAGCTGTCGAAACTTTTGCAAGAGGTGTCGAGGCTTACGATGCTCAAAAATTTGACACTGTGATCGCCCTGATGAATGAAACCCTGAGCCTGATGAAAAACTATAACTTCGGTTCAGATGAAGGGCTGGTAAAATATTTCATTGCAGAAAGCTACAAATCCCTTGGTCTGTATGATACAGCCAAATCATATCTCGACTCCGCTCTGAAAATTTTTCAATCGTGGGAGAATGAAGCAGGTTTTGGATATATATATAAATGCTATGGCGACATAGAAACCCTCCTCGGTAATTATTCACAAGCCGTCGACCACTATTACACTTCTCTTCAACACCTCATTGTGGTAGAAGACCCTTACACGAAGGGATATATCTATACATCACTCGCCAATCTAATACTGAACCGTGGAGACAATCAGGAGGCTGCGGGACTGTTCGAGAGCGGGGAAAAGTTGTACAAGGCTGCCGGTTACGAACCGGGACTCGGTGACATTTATTACGGCTATGGACTAATCGCAACCAATACAGGTAAAAATGTCGCAGCCGACTCCCTGTTTGATATCTCACTCAAGATTTTCTCGAAATACAATATTCCACTCGGTGTTGCAAACGCCTATTATGGTAAGGGAATTGTAACCATGAACCTTGGTAAAAACAGCGAAAGTATCGGTTACAGTTCGAAAGCACTCAATCTTTATCTCTCCTCTAATTATCCTCTCGGTATTGGCAACTGTTTCACCAACATTGGAATGGTGAATATAAACATCGGTAAATATGAAGTGGCGGACAGCAATCTTAGAGCCGCAATTCCATGGCTCACCAAAATCAATCACCAGATTGGACTCGGAAATGTCCATTACGGCCTTGCTGTTATTGCGCTGAATCTAGGTAATAACAAAGATTCGTACGACAATTACTCGCAAGCACTGAAATATTATGAATTCACCGGCTACTCCCTTGGACTTGGCAGAATCTATCACGGACTCAGCACTCTCGCCCTGAATACAGGCGACAACAAAACTGCCGAAGAAAATGCAAAGAAAGCGGTTGAGTACTATGGTAAAGCCGGCTTCCCCGTGGGAATCGGTCAGGTCTATGAAAACCTTGGTAATATTTTCATGAACGCCGGGAATACTCCAAAATCGGAGGAGAATTTCAAAAAGGCTTTGGAATACTACGAAAAAGCGAACTACCCGATCGGAATGGGGACCATCTGGTACAGCCTCTCCCAAATAAATTTTATGAAGGGAGACTTTGTCGAAACCCGGAAGAATGCCGGACTCGCAATAAAATACTTCGAACTGGCAGAGTACCCACTTGGTCTTGGAAACGCAAATTTTATCCTTTCACAAATAGCCCAGCAACAAGGAAATTATGCTGAGGGAATAGATTATGACCTGAAAGCACTCGATTTTTATGACAAAGTTGATTATCCGCTTGGTATTGGAAGAGTTTGCTACTCAATCGGAACCGCCGCTTACCTTCTCGGAGAATATGAGGAAGCGGAAAAACAATATAAAAATGCTCTTGCTGTTTTTGAAGAATCGGAATATAATTTCTTTAATGTCATAGTCTCGTTTGCACTTGCAGATCTCTATCTTGGTTGGGATGCACGGGAAGGTCTTACTCTCCCCTACCTGGAAAAAGCAATGAGCTACCTCGAAAACTTTCGCTCGAATCTCGTCAGAGAGGAAGACAGGACAAATCTCTTCGAGAAGTTCTCTGTTTATCTCGATTTTGCTGTTCGGGCAGCAATTTCGATCAACAACAAGGAAGCTGCTTTCAAATATCTGGAAAATGTAAAGGGCCGGTCTCTAGCAGATATCCTCTCGGAAAGAAAGGTTGACCTTTCAGCTAAAATTGATCAGAGCCTGCTTCAAAAAAGAAATGTCCTGGAAAAACAGATATCTGCAATTAAAACGGCTCTGAACACAAACGCAGCCTCCGATGCTGCGACTCTTAAAGAGGAACTGAAAAAACTAAATGATCAACTCGATGATTTAATCTTCAAGATCAAATCAGGCAGTCCCGATCTCGCTGCTCTCGAATACCCCAAACCTGCAGACACAAAAGAGATACAATCCAAACTTCATAAAAATGAAGTGCTCCTGCAATACTTTAATGCCGAATCAGGTTGCTGGGTTTTTGTTATTACTCCAAATGATTTCCAGCTTGTAAAGCTCGACTCGACAGATGCTGCAGTAAAGGAAAATGCTCTCGCTCTCCTTGACGGACTCAAAAGGGACAAATTTAATGCAAAAAAATCGAAGTCAGATATGGATGCGGAAGAAGAGCTTTCGCTTGAGGCATCTCATAAACTCTACAATCTGTTAATTCAACCGGTCGAAAATTTTCTGACATCTGAATCAGACTTGACTATCGTTCCCGACGGGATTTTGAATCTGATTCCTTTTGAAACCTTGTGCAAGGATACCACATATCTGATCGAAAAGTACCCCGTCAAATACTATCAGTCGGGTACACTTCTTAGCCTTATGAGAGGAGCTCTCAAAAAAGAGCGAAAGAGTTCAGGATTTGCCGGTTTCGGTGATCCCGTTTATGACCTCGAGAACTATGAAAAAGGAATGGAAGAAAGAGGAGTAAAAGCCGGAGAAACCGGACGGGGAGCAGGTGATTCCAAGGTGACCGACGACCTTAGCAGAGCGGGACTTTCTCTATTCAGGCTCAGAGGTACAGGTGAGGAAATTACTGCAATATCGGAACTGTTTGTAAACGCCGGACAACCGGTCGATATCAAGCTAAGAACCAGTGCCACTGAGGAAAACGCAAAAGACCCGAATTTGAGAAATTTCAGGTACATCTCATTTGCCTGCCATGGAATCGTTTATCCCGGATTTCAAAGTCTGGCTCTTTGCACCGTAAAAGATTCCACAAAAAGTTTACAGGATGGTTTTCTCACTTTCGAGGAAATCCTGTCGCTAAATTGGGATGCCAAAATGGTGGTTCTTTCAGCCTGTGAAACCGGCACGGGTGACATGAAAAAGACGGAGGGAATTATCGGACTCACACGCGCTGTGATGTATGCCGGGTCTGATGCAGTCCTTGTCAGCCTTTGGACAGTCTCCGACAAAGGAACACGGGATCTCATGATCAACTTTTTCGGAAATATCGTTTCAGAAACCATTCTCTCGGATGAGTGTCTCCGTCTCGCCAAGCTTGAGCTAATAAAAAAAGGTGCCACACCTTATGTGTGGTCACCTTTCATAATGTTTGGAGAGTGAAGAATTACTCAGCCACTAACAGTCATAATACATATCGTATTCATACGGATGAGGTCTCAGGGCCATTGGTTTCACTTCCCTGTCCATCTTGTAGTTAATCCATGTCTCGATAACATCTGAAGTGAAGACATCGCCTCTTGTGAGGTAATCATGATCTTCAGCGAGAGCCTGAAGTGCTGCCTCGAGAGACGGTGGCGTCGAAGGCACATCCTTCAACTCCTCAGGTGACATGTCATAGATATCTTTGTCAAGCGGATCACCCGGATCGATACGGTTCATTATTCCATCGAGTCCTGCCATCAATATTGCAGCGAATCCAAGATACGGGTTACCTGAAGGATCAGGGCATCTGAACTCAACTCTTTTGGCTTTTGGTGACATGTTGTACATCGGAATTCTAATCGATGCACTTCTGTTTCTCTGTGAATATGCAAGATTAACGGGTGCTTCGAATCCGGGTACGAGTCTCTTGTAGCTGTTGGTAGTCGGATTTGTAAATGCAAGAAGTGAAGGAGCATGTTTCAGCAGACCGCCAATAAAGTAAAGAGCCATCTCACTCAAACCGGCGTAACCGTTTCCTGCAAAAAGAGGTTCGTTGTTCTTCCAAAGACTTACATGCACATGCATACCGCTTCCATTATCACCATAAATTGGTTTTGGCATGTAGGTTACAGTCTTGTTGTTTTTCGTGGCAGTGTTTTTTACAACATACTTAAAGAGCAACAACTGATCCGCAGCTTTCAACAGTGGTTTGAATTTCATGTCAATTTCGCACTGACCACCGCTCGCAACCTCGTGATGCTGAGCTTCAACTTCAATACCGACATTGATAAGGTTCTGAACCATTTCATTCCTGAGGTCCATCAACATGTCTGTAGGAGGAACCGGGAAATATCCTTCCTTATATCTTGTCTTGTATCCAAGATTTGGATTCTCCTGTCTACCTGAATTCCACCTTCCCTCTATCGAATCCACTTCAAAATAGCTGAAATTGTTGCCAACCTCGAATCTCACATCATCGAACACAAAAAACTCTGCTTCAGGTCCATAGTAGGCGGTATCAGCAATTCCGGTCGATTTCAAAAAGTCTACTGCCTTGTTCGCGATATATCTTGGGCAACGGGAATATTTTTCTCTCGTGGCAGGTTCATAAACATCGCAAATAAGACTTATTGTTGGTGCTTTAACAAAAGGATCAACAAACATTGTTGCAGGATCAGGAAGGATAAGCATGTCCGATTCATTGATCCTCTTCCACCCTCTCAAAGAAGAGCCATCGAATCCGAAACCGTTATCAAATGACTTCGCGTCAAACTCCTGTATCGGGATGGTGACATGCTGCCACTGTCCGGGGAAATCCATAAATTTAAGATCCACAAACTCAATGTGGTTATCCTTCGCAAATGAAAGGATATTTTCGATCTGAGATGATCTGTCGCTCATATAAAATGTACCTTATTAATTGGGAAAAAATGAATGATTACAAGTTTATTTTTGTGGTTTCTTTTAGAGTCGATAAAACAAAGGAAGTGCGGGTCGAGAGCACTCCGGGCCACTGCTGAATCTCTGCAAGCAGTTTTTCCAATGATTCGGAATTTTTTACAACAGCTTTCAGGATATGGCTTCCCTCTCCGAGTATCGAATGACATTCGAGTATATTGTTGTGCTTCGAGGCATTTTCGATCAAGTGGCTGTACTGGGATGATGATTCCGAGATTACCGTAATAAATACCATTATGTCGTAGCCGAATTTCTTCCGGTCTATCTTGGTGTAGTATCCCTGAATTATCCCTTTATCCTCCAGTTTGTGAAGGCGGTCACTTATTGATGGAATGGACATCCCAAAAACCTCGGCGAGCTGGCTCCGACTCGTCTTTGCATTGTCCTGAAGGATGTTCAGAGCCTTAATATCTATTTCGTCAAGCATGTTCAATAATCATTTAGTAAAATAAATTTTCATATCCTTAAATATAAAGGATGATTTACCTATTTACCAAATAATTTTAGGTATAAAGTGAAAAATGTTTAAATAATTTTAACAAATCTGATCAAAAGACCAAACACTCTGGTACTCAAGTATTTCTCAGGTTCTTGCAATCCCAAATGGTGTGAAAGCTTTTCCCTCTCTCTTTACCTGTTCAAAGAGATCCAGGTTTTCCTGTGGGCGGGGCTGGAGTTTGTGATCGAGGTGGTATTGCACAGCGATGTGATTTAATGATTTGACCTTTATCCCCAAAAGTTCGAGCCGGTATTGGATGTCCGAGTCTTCACCTACAGATGCGGCCTCGTAGCGCTCGTCAAATCCATTCACTCGAAGAAGGTCTTCCCGGCTGAGACCAAAGTTGCAGCCGACAATTCCCCTTTTCTTCTTGTTAAAGAATTTAAGAATCGACCTGTTTTCAGAATAAAAACCTTTCTCGACATCGAAAGAGTCTCCAAAAAGTCCGTCGAGTACTACCTTACCGAAATTACTTTCAAGCCAGCCCGCTTTAACATTTTCGGGCGTCAGTTGCCTTGTAATCTTTTCTGAAAGATTAACCCTTCTTCCCGTTAAAGCGACACCATCTGATCTGTGGTTGAGATAACCCGATACAAATTTAGAATGTGGAATACAATCGCCATCCACAAAGATTATATAGTCTGATCTGGCTGCAGAAATCGATTTGTTGAGTATTTTATTTTTTCGAAACCCTATGTCGGGATGCCACAGATGAAGCAGAGGGAAAGAAGTGTTACCTCCCAGTTTTTCTACTTGTGCAACCACTTCTGCGGGGGAACCATCGTCGGCAATTATTACTTCAAAGTCTTTGTTGTCCTGCCTCTCAAAACCGGCAAGCACCAGCTCGAGATATTTCAGATTTTTGTAAAAAGAGATAATTACCGACGATGATATTTTCAACTATTTTAATCCTTTTACAGCACTTTTATGAATCATGTAACTCATCATTTTCAGTTTCACATAGTCTTCCCTGTACATCATGTAACCGGGATTTGGCGAGTTGAATGAGCCGGCAGCAGATTCCCTGATCAGGAACCAGGTGTATCCGTCTTTCTCGGTGGAACCGACACAATGAATACCATGATCATCGGTGGTCTGTCCATTCAGAAAACGGAAAATTTTCGAATCTTCGTTAATATCAGCAGGTTTAATATCAAAATCGGGGATTATTCCCACTCCCTCAAATCCGTTTATTCCCGGTTCTGATACATCACCTGCGAGTGCAACTGTATAGCCTTTTTTAACGGCATCTTTCAGAGTTTGCATAAATTCATCGAGGGGAATGTTGTAGTAGTCGCTGTTCCTCCACCAGTTGTCGGGTACATCATAAATAATATAGGAACCATAAGGCTGGTTTTTTACAGAAATAAGAGCGACATAATCATCAGGATTGATTTGGAGATAATTCTTTAGAAAGGTTTCGGGAGTGTAGCTTTTCCCTTCATATTCAAATTTGTCAGGAGGAGTCCCCATATATTTATTGAGAATCGCTTTGACATTGTTTTCGATAAACCCTTCCGCAAAAGTATTGTTTTCCTTTGCTTTGGTCAGGAATGCATAAAATTCTTCAAACAGTTTTTGATGATCAATGAATTTTTGTCCCGGCAACATACCCGAATAAGCCGAATACGGGACTGCACCATATTTTTTGAAATTCTTCTGAACAGCATTCCCCTGTGAGCCCTCTCCCAATGCAGAGTTGCCTCTCTCCTGTGCATAGCGGAGAGCTTTTTCCACATATTCCCAATAAACAGTATAGAGTTCAGAAATCTGCACTTCTTTACCTGTCAGCCGTTTTACTTCCGATTCAAAAAAGGATGTGGTTGAGAAACACCAGCAGGTACCGGTCCTTCCCTGAGACTCGGGCTTGTTATGCCAAGCATACTTAAAGTCTGCGGGGCCCGAAGGTTTACTAATTCCGGAAAAATCAGCTTTCCAAGCCGGTTTTTTGAGTTTAGGATTAACCGACTCAAGCCAGGTATCTATTCCCTTTTGAATCGTATCCCAATAACCCCCTTTGGATTCATAAAAAGTAACTTTTGTGGAATTGTTTTGTGCGAAACTTGAAGAAACACAACACAAAATTGCTGCTGCAAAAACGAAAAACTTTTTCATCTGTTTACTGCCATAATAATTGAAAATTATACCCAAAAATAACGATATTTTAAATAAAAAAAGCCGGACCCGCTTCCGGATCCGGCTTCAACCATCATCAATAAGGGGATTATCTTCCTATCTCATCCAATTTTGCTTTTTTAGCAAGAAGTTCTTCTTCACTTTCCTGTCTGTCAGGATCAGGAACGATTGCATCGGATGGGCAAGCAGGAATACATTGTGGTTCATCGTGGAAACCAACGCATTCGGTACATTTATCAAAAGCGATATATGTGTGATCATCACTAAGAGCAGGATGGGATTCGCCACCGAGGTTCCATTCGTCGCCTGCTGCATATATTGCGTTATTTGGACATTCAACTTCACATGCCTGGCATGATATGCAATCGTCAGTAATTAAAACTGCCATGATACAATTCCTTTAGTTAATTTTATTTGTTCGTGTGTGTTTAATAATCAATCCAAAACCAGTCGCAATAAATTAAGCAAGTTTCGTGCCAAAGGTGACGAATAGATTCAATCAGTCCTGATTTATCGGATAATGCAGGTTTTTGCTACGGAAATTTGTATAAAAAGAAAAAACAGGAACTGTTTTGCGCTCCTGTTTTTTCAAAATGTAGAATAATTCCCAAAAATAAAAACCGATTTTCTCGTTTTTTATAATCTGAGAGAAATCCCGCCTGTGATATTTCTGCCGGGCTCGATCAGTCCAAGTTGATATACTCTGTAGTGATCAAAGAGATTGTTCACCCTGAAAAAGATATCAGCCGAATAACCTGCCGTGACTAAAGCATACGAGAGCCTGATGTTGAAGACTGCAGAACCTGCAATTTCAAGTTTCTCCGCAGGTTTTGCAGGATTTGTTTCAACCTGTTTGCCGGTGAACTCTGATTCCAGTGTTATACCGCCTCTATGAAATGGCTTTACATTGATGTTTATGCCACCTAGCAATTCAGGTTTGTTGTCAATTTTATCCTCATTTACGCCATCAGCCTTACCGGTAGCTTTCATCCAGGTGAGATTTCCTTCAATTCCGAGAAATTGGGAAATTCTATAATCGAAGACAAACTCAGTTCCAAGAATGGTTGCGTCTGCAAGATTGACTCTCATTCTTCTTCTTTGCGGGTCTTCTGCGGCGGTCAGTCTTATCTGAGTCACAAGGTCTTTATATGAGTTGTAGAAGCCTGATAACTTCAGTGTGATTGACTCTCTTCTGAAAAGTACTCCGAAATCAGTAAGTGTTCCTTTTTCCGGTTTAAGGTCGGGGTTTGCCTTAAATCTGTTCAGGGCACCTGAAAATGACTCCCGAAGTGACGGGAAACGATTCCTGATTGTCACTCCCGCAAAAATTTCCCATTCGTGAGAAAAGCTGTATGAACCGGAGAAGAAGAATCCGGGAGCATTTGCAGAAGTGTTGCCATACTGAGTAAAAGCACCGGTCTTGTTGATCATACTCACATCCAAGAGACCGCCTGCCAAGAGTGAAAAATTCTCCTCCCTGAAGGCATATTCAATTCCTGTGCTTAAGAAACTCTGGGAGTAATCGTATTCAGAAGTCTGAACGCCTGAAGAATTGGTTATTTTTTCATTATGACCGGTTGCTGAAAAATTCAAAACACCCGTAAATGAGTGATTCTCATTAACCCTGAAAGTGGATGACATTCTTCCTCCGAGAGTCAGGTCTTTGTCCTTTTGGGTTTCATTCACTTTGTTATAATTCAAATCAGAGAAGGTCTCAATGGTCTGTCCAAAATTATCGAGCCATAAAACAGCCGTCAGGTCCCACTTTCCGGAAATTTTAAACCTGGAGTTGGAGGAAACGGTCAGTCTCTGCCAGTCAGGGTATTGCCACAATCTTGCATCAGCAGTAGCAATATGAGTTTCAGGTGCAACACCTTTGGAGCCGGAGACAAAGTTGACAGACAACCCTGTCTTGATTTGCTCATTAAAGTGTAACTCACCTCTCGTATAGAATGAGAACCTCTTCCGCTGGGTATTGGTTATGAATTTAGCATCTCTGTCCTGATTGCGAATATCCGCGGGCGAACCGGAAGGCATAATACTCCCTTTCGAGTCGAGATATGATGCCGAAGCCAGAAAATTAAAATTCCTGTACCTCAAATCATAAGATGCCGATCCCGACCAGGTCTCGGAATTTGAACCACTCAAAGAAAAAGTACCGGTACTGCCGTCAGAACTTCTTTCATAGGTATTTACATTTACGGCACCACCCATTACATTCGCACCATAAAGTACTGACCCGGCATTCTGGCTGACTGTTATCTCCCCGATTACATCAAGAGGAAGAAATGTAAGATCAAACCTGTTGTCCCAAGGGACATTATACGGTACCCCGTCAAAAAAGAGTCCAAGTTGTCTCTCACCTGCGCCCCGCAGGAAGAGGATCGACTCCCCGCGGGAGTTTGTTCTGATCCTTCCCGAGGGGATGTTTTTTTGCAATTGAGAGAGATCAAGGGCATCAGCATTCCGCAACTGTCTGAAGTCTATTTTTGTATTTTGAGGTAGTGGGACTTCCTCAATCTTGAAACCTGTTATTTCTATTTCGCCAAGATTATAGGTTTTTACAATGGTATCCTGCGGCGATTGGGCATAAATCGCCAGTACCGGCATTAAGATTATTAATGCGGTCAATTTTTTCATAAAATCTCCGGTTGTTTACTTAATTGTTAAACGGTAGTTTCAGGAAAAATGTCTTGGCGGGTGCTCGGGAAGGTTTTTGATACCCGCCAAAATTGCGGGTACGGTTGAAGTATGGAAACAAATGTCGGATTCAGTAACGCATTTCACCTCAATTATCGAACCCGTACTGATAAATATGTTCGACAATAATTTAAAAGCAGCAAAATTGAAGGGTTTGTTGGATTTATTGTGCCGTGCAAATGCAGCGATCAATTCCTCTTCCTGCTTGTCGTTCACGCAATAATATTTGATTGAATCTCCCTGTTTCTCACTTCTCACCACATCAAACATCATCCCGTTGTACCGGAATTCCTTTTCATGAATGAACTCCACTCCGGCCTTCTCACAGGAAAATTTGTCAGCCGGAAATGTAAACGAGTAGAGTTTTGAAGTATCCACCTGAGAAAAAATGAGATTTTTCATCTCCTTTTTTATCTTTTTTTGCATGAATACAAACAGAACGGGAGCTCCGAAAAGGTTCAGACATATTATGGTGAGTAACAGTATGGCAAGAGACTTTCTCTTGCTTCTGTATTTATTCATCAAAAAAGTGTCGGATCCTCTTCATCACCGGGGATGTAATGACATTTTCTGCAACGGGCTTCATAGCTGTCGGAAGCACCTATCAAGACCCGGTCACCCGAAGCGGTTTTCCGCTGAGTCCTCGAGGCAGGACTTCCGCAAACGACACAAATCGCCAGAGGTTTTGTAACAAATTCAGCTATAGCCATCAGTTCAGGCATCGGGTCAAATGGAATGCCTTTATAGTCCTGATCCAACCCGGCAACAACCACACGCTTGCCACTGTTTGCCAGATCGGTACAAACTTTCACCAGATCTCCACTGAAAAACTGAGCTTCATCAATTCCGACAACCTGAGCATCCTCCACCAGATTATATACTTCGTTTATATCGTTAATGTTGATTGAGGGGAGAGACAGCTCACTGTGGGAAACAATTGATTCCTCCGAATATCTGTTGTCGATCACCGGCTTAAAAACCAATACCCGCTGTTTCGCGATTTTTGCTCTCCGCAATCTTTTTATCAGTTCTTCGGTCTTTCCGCTAAACATACAACCTGCAACCACTTCTATCCATCCGGATTCTCTTGGTTGCATGTGGGGGAATTCATTCATCATAAGCTATATAACTGTTTCTTTCCGGGTGATTGAATTTCGGAACTTCAGAACCTCAGAACTTCAGTGCTTCGGAACCTCTGTAGTTCCGTTGTTCTGAGGTTCCAGAGCTCTGAAGTTCCGGAGTTCTTTAGATTAGGTGCTCCCCGCCGAACGAGTATGGTAAAATCTCATCCATCGAAAGGATTTTTATTTCATCCTTCGAATTTATCAAAACTATTTCGAAATCTTTGGGGCAAAATTCCGCGAGGAATTGCCGGCATGCTCCGCAGGGAGTACAGAAGTCATCCATGTCACCAACCACGGCGATGGCTTTGAAATTCTTTTTCCCTTCAGTAACAGCCTTTACGAGGGCGGTTCGTTCCGCACAGATGCTCAATCCATAGGAAGCATTTTCAACATTGGCGCCAAGCACCACTTCACCCTCTTTTGTAAGAAGAGCTGCTCCCACCCTGAATTTTGAATAGGGTGAATAACTGCTGTTCTGTGCATCACGGGCTTTTAGGGCAAGTTCTTTGTGATTCATTTATTGCCAGATAAAATATGGAGGAATCATTAAAATACATGCCAAAATTATGAAAATTATTTCAAGTGGCAACACCCAAACTGCCCATTTTTCGTAAGGAATTTTTGCAAGGGTCAAAATACCCATTGTAACCGCGGAAGTAGGTATGATCATATTTGCAAATCCCTCCCCAAACTGGAATGCAAGAACTGCCGTTTGCCGCGAAACTCCAAGGATATCACTTAACGGAGCCATTACAGGCATGGTAAGAGCAGCCTGCCCCGAACCCGAAGGCACAAAGAAAACAATCACCTTTTGAACAAAAAGCATCACTATCGAAGATCCTATCGGGTGTAAGCCATCAAGTGGTGCTGAAAATGCGTACAGAATCGTGTCGATTATTTTTCCGTCCGATGCGACAATCAAAAGAGCTTTTGAAAGTGCAACCACAAAAGCGGTTGAGATCAGGTCCTTGGCCCCGGCAACAAACGCTCCTGAAATTTCATCAGCCGAGAGTCCGCCGACTATTCCTGTAATTATGCCTGTTGCCAGAAAAACAGCACAGATTTCCTTTATATACCAACCATAATTCAACACACCGAACACAACAGTAATTATGCCAAGAAGAAAGGTTATCAGCACTGCGGTATGTCTTTTGTCTATTCCTTTGAAATTATCGAGCTCACCAAAATGAAGGTCTTTTTTCTTTTCAATATCCTGTTCGTATGTTATACTTAGTTTTGGCTCATTTTTGATCTTTGCTGCATATCTCATCACAAAAAATATTGAAACAGAAGTGCATATCACCCAGATTATCAGGCGGTAGCCAATCCCCGACATGGGAGGCAGTCCCGCAATCCCCTGTGCAACCCCGATGGTAAAAGGATTCATGAATGCAGCAGCAAATCCTGTCGAAGCAGCTACAAAAGGTATTGCCACTCCGGTAACCGTATCGTAACCCAACACAAGTGCGAGGGGGATAAATATCATGATAAAGGGAATTGTCTCCTCACTCATGCCAAAAGTGGCACCTCCCAACGAAAAGATCACCATAAAAATGGGGATCAGCATCTTCCTCACAAAATTCGATCGCTTGTGTGCCTTTGCCAGTGCCATTATGCCGGCGTCGATCGCCTGCGTCTTCTGAAAAACATAAAAAGCCCCCCCTACAAACAAAATAAACACAATAATCTCTGATGCCGCCATAAATCCTTTTATGGGTGCAAGGAGGATATTCAAATTGAATTGTGACACCGGGGTTATTTCCTTGTAGGAGCCCGGCACTACCAAATTTACCGACTGACCGTTTATTTCTTTTACAAGTCTGTCGTATTCACCGGCAGGGATGACGAGAGTGAGTGCTGCTGTAATCACAAGAAGTGAAGTCAGAAGAACAAGGGTGTTTGGGACTTTTACTTTTAGCTTCATTTTGACGCTTTTTTTATTAATTACTTGACATTTAGAGAGGGAATAGTTAAGTTATTTTTTCGACCTTTAAAATTATTAAATAAAGATGATAAAATGAAAACATTTGTTACATTTTTTCTCATGACTGTAAAATTTTTTTCACAATCATTGCCTTTCCCCATAGATACTCTGGTGGCTGACGATAAATTTAACAACCGACAGACCATGATTCTTGATTCCGAAGGGAAAATCAGACTGGTTTACTCTGGTCAGTCCGGAACACAAAGTAACACGCGGGAAATTTACTTCCTCGAGGAAAGAGCCAACGGGCAGTTCAGCAGGGAGCAGATAACAAATAATAATGTTGATGAAAATTACCCGACTGTTTCTCTCGATGCGGATGGTAAAGTGCATATTGGAATGATCGGGAGGGATGCCTCATCGAATTATCAGGTTCTCTATTCAAACAATAGAAACGGAACATTTTTCCCGCCAAGGTTTATCACAATTGGCGGTGATAATAAAGCCACTCCTGCATCATGTGTCGGTCCGGATGGTAAAGTTCATTTCTTATACTATACCTTCACCTCAAATCCTGACAAAGTCTATTACAAGTGGTTCAACCCCGCAGACTCTTCTTCATCCACTGATATTTATCTTGCTGATGGTGAAACCTCAGGTGACCTCGATGGACAAATCCTTTTCGATCGAAACGGGAAAATGCATCTCGTATTTAAGGGAGGTAATGTAAGTACCGGGATATTGAGATACTTTAATGATATAAGCGGGACACTTACCGAGTATTCGACCGGAGTGAGTGTGAGCATCGCAAATCCGAAGTTAGTGATCGACAAAAACAACAAAGTCCATATCATTTTCAGAAATGAGTCACAAAGGGCTCTCCAATATATTAACAATGTGGCAGGTGCTTTTTCAACTCCTGTCAGTTTTACACCCGCAGGGCAACTTCCTTCAGGATATGCAAATTTTGCCATCGATGATGAGGGCACCCTGTTCTTTGTATATCAGTCATCACAGTCAGCTTCAGGGAAAGGCTTTTTCCTCAAATATCTCAAAAACGGCACTTTTTCTGATACGCTTCGGATTTATGATTTGACTCCGGAGTATGTTACCAGAAATACAAGTGCGGTCGTTGCCAAGGGAAATGGAGAAATCGCCGTCACATTTTCACCTGCCGGGGTTCGAAATTCTGTCGTATTTTGCGATATTCTGATGAAAAGAGGAAAACTCTTTAAGGAACCGCACATTTTAGTAAGAGATTCTGTAATAAATTTCGGAACCACCCCCGTCCTGCAAAACAGTGAACGGGAATTAATAATTCGAAACACGGGAGATACAACACTCGCGATAAACAGCTTCCGCTGGAACAGCAATGAGTTTGCAATAAGACTCGATTATCCCGAAAACATTGCTCCCGGTGACTCTGATATCGCAACCTTCGCTTTCATCCCTCGTACACCCGGACCAAAACTTGACACACTTTTTATCAGGTCCAATGATCCCCGCGACTCGGTGATCAAGGTTGTCCTGAAAGGATACGGTTCAGCACCACCACAAATTTCACTATCAAAAGACTCCCTCTTTTTGGTCTATTCCTCAGGCTGGCATACCAGAGATTCATTTTATGTAAGAAATACAGGATTTGACACCTTGAGTGTTGATACCTTAACAGCAACCGGCTGGTTTGATTTTTTTAAAAATTTTGAACCCTTGAGTGCGGTCGTTCCTCCGGGTGATTCGGCAGTAATTTATGTTGAACTGTTGATTCCGGTATTCATGACTCCACCCGTCTTTACGGATACAATCTTTGTCCATTCCAATGACCCCTTAAGACCAAGAGCCTCTTTAATTGTAAGATGGGAACAGCCACAATCTGCCAAAGATGAACCCCTGCCGACAGAATACTCGCTGAAACAGAACTACCCAAATCCCTTTAATCCTGAAACAGTTATTGCATTCACGCTCAAAGAATCCTCTCCTGTCAGGCTGGAAATCTTTAATACTTCGGGCGAACTGGTTAAAACTCTTGTGAATAAACAGCTGAATCCCGGGAAATATTCTATCGGCTTCAATGCCCGGAATTTACCCTCTGGAACATATTTTTACAGAATAACTGCAGGCAGTTTCACCAACACTAAAAAGATGATCCTTTTGCGGTGATCAATTTGGTGCATCTAAATATTGCTGTTATGGTTAAATTTGAATGGTTGATGCGTGAAAATAATGACACCACAATTTGCAACAAACTAAAAGCAAAATCTGCTGACTGAATAAATTTGGATGGACTCTAAAAAGTGAGCTTAAATTCTTGATAATCCTCGGAATTGATCCCGGCACAGTGAAGTGCGGGTACGGCATAATATCAAAGGATGAAAACCGGAGAGAGTGTCTCGGCTACGGCATCATCAATGTTCCGTCAACACTAAAAATGCCCGATAAACTTGCATATATTTACAATGAGATTGATAATCTTATCAGGCAATACCGCCCCGCAGAGTGTGCCGTGGAAACAGCATTCTACGGGAAAAATATTCAATCGGCGCTAAAACTTGGATACGCGCGAGGAACAGCAATTATCGCCGCAGTTCGTGCCGGTCTGAAGATTTCGGAATTTTCCCCCAAAGAAGTGAAGAAATCGGTAACAGGAAAAGGTTCGGCTTCAAAGGAGCAGGTGGGATTTATGATTAAAACTCTCTTAAACCTTGGAACGGTGGATATCCCTCTTGATGCATCCGATGCTCTTGCCATCGCCCTTTGTGCTTCTTTTCAAGAGAGCGGACAGGCGACCAAACCCAAATCGTGGTCAGATTTTATTAAAAACAATCCGGATAAAGTTTTATAATGATAGGATACCTGAGCGGAAAATTACTGATTAAAAAACCGACCCAGCTTCTAATTGATGTGAACGGAGTCGGTTATGAAGTTGCAATTTCTCTCATGACTTTCGAGAGAATTGGTGACTCTGCCGAAGCTTCCCTCTTCATACATACGAATGTAAGTCAGGATGCAATTACTCTCTTCGGTTTTATTTCAGAGGATGAAAGAGAGATGTTTCGGCTGCTGATATCCGTCTCGGGTGTTGGGCCCAAAACAGCACTTGCACTTCTTTCAGGTATAAGAGTCGATGAACTCCGTTTTGCTATCGAAACAGGAGACACCCACAGAATTCACGCAGCTCCCGGAATCGGTAAGAAGACGGCAGACAGACTCGTCCTGGAATTGAAAGGAAAAGTGTCCTCGATCCAGTCCTCATCCACAACAATGTTCTCACAAAGAGGGGCGAGAGCCGAAGCCCTCACCGCATTAATAACTTTGGGTTTCAATCAAAAAACTGCCGAAAAGGTAGTCGGAGCGCTCTGCGATGAAAACCCGGCTGCAACAGTCGAAGAAGTCGTGAAACAGGCGCTGAAAAAACTGACAGGCTGATTATTTTACAGTAGCCTTGACTCTGGGAACACCTTCCACATAACCTTCAAGTACTGCGCCGGATGTTACCCTGCCGACACCTGCAGGAGTTCCGGTAAACACAAGATCACCTTTCTCGATGGTCATCATTTTGGAGATCTCAGAGACAATCTCTGCAGGTTTGAAAATCATCAGATTTAATGGTGCGTTCTGTCTTAATTCACCGTTCACATGGAGCACTATTTTTGCATCCAACGATAAATCAAGATCTTCCTTAAGAATAAACTCAGACACTATCGCCGCATTATCGAAACATTTGGCTTTCTCCCATGGATGCCCCTTCCCCTTTAAAATATTCTGCTGATCACGGAGAGTCATATCGAGTCCTGTCGCATACCCAATAATAGCCTCTTCCGCCTCTGCCGGGGAAACATTTTTGATATCCTTTCCAATAAGGAGCACCAGTTCAGTCTCATAATTCATATCATCAGAGTAGGGCGGAACTTCGATTTCCGCACCCGACCATGCGAGGTTCGATGAAGGCTTCATGAAAAAGAGGGGGAAATCAGGGACTTCATTTCCCAGCTCTTTTGCGTGTTCTTCATAATTTCTTCCAACACAAAGAACTTTGCCCGGGAAAAAACTACCTGCTTTTGTTTTAATTTCGATTGTTGACATGTTGTATCCTATAAAATAATTACTGAGTTGATACCAACCCTGAACGACCGTTCTTCGGTGTGATTCAGCCTGAAACCAAAATCGAACCTGACGGGAAAGAGTTGATGAAAAATTCCAAATCCAACCTCATACAATGGTGAGGTGAGTCTTTTAAAGTCTCCCGGCATAAGAGCAGCCGACTGACTGTTATACTCGATCATGCCCGCATTCAAAAATGCCGTAAACTGCAGATTAAGCTTCTTCAAGAATGATATTCCGATCAATCTGAGCGGCAAATCCGACAGATTTTGATCGATAAAAACCATCCAGCCTCTGTCTCCGATGTACTCACCGAGGTCAAGAGTCCGGAATGTCTGATTCTGTGCCGTTGCGTTTATGTTTCCTGGAAGCGAGTTTAACATCTGAACGGGAATTCCACCATCTGTTGTAAAAGCAGATGCCCGGAGGGTCATGGTAGTGTTAAGTGATGTCCGCAAAAACATCCTGCCCCAGACCGAGTAATTTTTATATTCCACACCTGATGAAAGGTCGCCCGGAGCATATTTTATCCCGACTCCCCCTGTGATATGGAAATTTCCCCAAAGCCGCCTTCTGTACATGCCATCTTCGATATATCTTCTGGAATCAAATCTTATTCCGGCAGAAAGTTCATTCAACCTCATCTCTGTTACAGGCAAATTAGGCCTGTAGAGTTTATCACCATTGAAGATTGACGCATTTGAGTTGACGATACCGGAATTATCGGTTCTGTTCAGGAATCCGACCTCAACATTTAATTCGGGCAGCACTTCACCCGAGTAGTCAAATTCGAATCCTTTTGAATAGTAATAATCGTTAAAATCGTACTTGGAGAGAAGTGTACTCAGGGAAGTGAAAATTTTTCCATAGTCGTTGTTACTCCTGAAAAGAGTGTTCACTTTGTTAAATGCGTCAAAGTTAAATCGATGAGTTCTGTAATCACCGAGGAGCCATGTGACATTCAATCTCTGTTTGAATTTTTCATCATTTATTCCATACGCCAGATTAAGTTCAGCCGTAAGTCTGCTGTCGTACAAATTTGCAGCCGTTGCTCTGAAATCTACCGTATGTCCCTCCACCGGATTAAAATGATACATCGCGAGCGGGGCACTAACAGAGAAATTATCATTCAACTGAAATTTTTCCGACAGGAGCGAGAAGTTATCCCAAAAACCTGTAGGCTGGTTCTGCAACGAATCTATTCTCCGATAGGCACTTATTTCCTCCTGAGTGTTCGGAATCCCTTGGTAGACACTCCAGAATGAGGAATCTTTTTTGTCGGCATCAGGAACGACAGTAATTAGAGCTTTATCAAACAGCTCATCACTCAGGGGCAAATTAATTTCATAATTGGTAAGTGAAGTATTCAGATCAAATCCGGCTTTCAGGAGACCAAGATAATTTACTTTTGCGTTGATCCTGTAATCGGACGGCATAAAAATCTGCTCTGAACCATATTCAAAATACTGTTGATAAAAGTTAAGTGTATCAAAAAAATTTGCGACAGTCCCCGTCCTGTTTGCTGTCAACTCCACTTTTATCAGGTCGAATGACTTGTCCAGAATGTAGAGATTCCCGATAAACCCGGGATCTGCGGGATCGTCGGGTTCGATATGTATCTTAAAGACATTTTTATGGTCGATGGAGAGTGTGTCTTTTATGTAATAATAGTAGTGTTTTGTGGCGTTGTCGGCAATGGGACCTATAAAATTATTGTTGCCAAAAAAGATAATCTGATCCTCATAGAAGTTGGCAATAAATCTGCCACCAGTCAGTATGTTTGCAAAAGGAGGGATATTGGCTGACTGCCTTCTCCCGAGAATTATCTCCTTGTAACTTGAAGGCGCCTTAAAATAGGATTCGGAAACATTTTCGATTATGCCACTGATCTTTAATGCAGAAGTGTCGGAGGCGGTTCCGAGAGACAATGCGGTGCCCGCACGATTGCCCGATACATTTATGTCCTCGGTTGTTTTTACCGAAACTTTCGTATACGCTGAGAATTTATAGCTCTTTAAAAATTCTTTTCGCTTGTTCTTCCTGTCTATTGCCTGCCTTATTATACCGAACGCAGGATTCTCGCCCGGAAAAACGGTTATTTCCTTTAGCTCAACAAGCGAACTCTCCAAAGCAAAATTGACATTCGAAAGATTACCAGTAGCCTCCACTTCTATCGTTTGGGTCAGGTAACCGACAAATGAAGCGGCAATTTTATACTTCCCTCTTTTTATAAGGAGTTCATAGATTCCATCTTTGTTAGAGGTTGCACCCTCCTTTGATCCCAATACTCTGATCGTTGCGAAAGAGAGCGGATCACCGGTCTTTGCGTCAACTATTGTTCCTTTAATCGAAACCGACTGAGGAAAAATATACGATACCAATCCAAGGAATAAAAAAATATAAAATCCGGTTCTGATCATCTGTTTCTACTTTTGTTCATCATTTTTTATTAAAATCTGTTTTACGGTAAACACAAGTCCCGTCGAAAACCACATCATGGTAATAATCTCATGGTCACCAAAGTTGAACTCGGTTAAACCTGCCCCAATGAATGCGGCGATACACGCAAGACTTCCCATCACTACAGCCCTCTCAAATGTTTTTGAAGAGGTCATATGGAAAACCCGGAAACCCGTCCTTATAATCATATAGAACAAAATTAAAATGGAAATTATTCCAAATCCGCCCAGCGTTGCCAGAATATGGAAAAAGTTGTTGTGAAGGTGTCCCTTTATCTCTTTTTCGTGCGGTCTGTTATATTGTTTGAAAATTTTGGCGAGGTCGATATCTCCTACACCAAAGAAAGGGTGATCGAGGAAAATCTCCCAGCCGATTCTCCACATCGAAAGCCGGTTCCTGTTTGATTCACCCGTCAAATCAAAGAAGCTTAAAATTCTGCTCTTTTTGATATCGGTCATGCAGATATATTTTTCGGAAGCGGTCAGTGAGAAGGGATAAAATCCTGCCGCTGAAATTTTACGAAGATAGACTGATGTGTCGCCTGAGACAGATAGATTATACAAATTCCTGTCGTTCCCAACCAGATAAATTGAATCAGTGCCTGAAGCAACAGTCGAGTAGGCTATTCCTCGACAATCAGTGTTCGGCGGCAGATATTTAAACTTCCCTGTCTGCGGATCACCCCAATAAAACCCTTTATTAAAATAATAAAGTGGTTTCCCCTTTATAAAACCGAGGAAATTTGTGCCCGACGGAATTTTTTTATCGTATGCTACAGTATCAACAGGCATACCGTTGCTGTCCAATCTAATGGTAGTGTGGATATAATCGGAATAGATGATGTTGATATAATTTGTATCCGTTACCATGCTAATCCCTCTTGCGAACTGTGGAAACCGCAGAGGTTTGCCGATATCCGCGGTAGACCTGAAAACCGAAATCCCACTGTCGCTGTCGACTGTATAGAGCATCCCTTTATTCACTGCCAATCTGCCGAGATAACCGGGAGAAATGAACTCCTTTTTTATTACGAAACCGGAATCCTTTTTACCCAGCAAAAGGATGCGATAATCACTCAAAAATGCGGCATAATCATCCCCCCATTTCACAATCTCATAAACAGGACCGGGTGTCTCAAGATGCGAAACGAGAGAATCCTTTTTGTAGATTTTTAACCCGTCAACATGATCCGATACAACAAGTTCATCCCCGATTGGCTGTACTTTGTAGGCAAACCCTGTTGTGCTAAATTCCGTTATTTTCTTCCCTTCAAGATCAAAAATATAGACTTTCGATTCATTTTTGGCGAAATATATCATAACAATAAAGACTGCGAGACTCAGGGCAATTATGATGTAGTTACGGTTGAGAATCAGCATAACCAGTAATCCGAGGCCCAGACCGATCCACGCCGTTCTCTTAAAAGTGGCAAGAAGTGAAGCAAATGAGATCAGGGAAAGAATCAGCCAGCCGGCTTTCCATTTTAATCTTTTTTCATTTAAAAACAATGAAAACAAAAAGAGCGCGGTGAATGAGGTCAGCTCACCCGTGGTGATCGGGTGCAAAAGTACACTGGGCCCCTCAGAGGTATATTTATATAGATCCCTGATAAAATACTCGATCGAAAATCCGATATACAATAAATCGGACCCCAAGGCAAAAACAAGATAGGTATAGAAAAATATCCTCAATTGCCTGAGATCGCTGATCCCCGAGGCAATGGTGTAGATTATGGGTAAAAGAATCACTCTCTTAAATCCAAACTCCAGAGCCTGCGCCTTATTCTCAGTAAAGATGAGAGACATTATTTCAGCAGCAACAAACAAAAGAAGCCAGGGTTCAAGACCTGTTCGCTTAAAAAGTATTTTTTCTCCCCTAAAATATGCCACTGAAAGGAGAACCAATGCAATGTAGTATCCCAACTGATTGAAGAAGAGGGCATTCGTCAGCGTTCCTGCAAACATCAGAAGAGAGAAAAAGGCTGTCTTTTTAAGTGTTGAGTTTAGCGGCATCAAAAAAATTAAAGGGTTAAATAAAAGAAAACCTGAATGCAAAATCTTTGGCATTCAGGTTTCAAAATTACTTTAATAATTGCAATTTGGGTTACTTTTTAAAGACTCCTTCAATCACATTTCCAAAACTGCCGTTGGGGGCCATTATTCTAAGGAAGTTTGTAACTGTCGGAGCCACATCGGTGATCTCGACATATCCTCTGTGTTCCCCTTTGTTAACATTCATTCCGTAAAAAATGAGTGGAACATGGTTGTCATATTCATAGGGCGCTCCGTGCGATGTTCCCTTGTTGTCGTGGTGAACCCATCCGGGGTTGAAGACAATCCAGGCATCACCGCCTCTTTTTTTGTTATACCCGAAAAACATTCTCTTTCTGAGTGGATCGTTTGAATTTGTGCCATTTTCCAACCCTGTCACCGGAAAAACATCCCTTATCTCGGGGAATTTCATAAGCTCGGGAGTGATGATTTTTGTCAACTCTTCAACAGTCGTTTTGTATTTTGTAACAACTTTGTAATCAAAGTAAACCTGGAAATTTTTAATATCCAGAATAAATTTTGTCTCGGGATCGGGATTAAACCTTGAAGCAAGTACTTTTTCAGCAGCTTTTTGGTACGCAGAAAGGTCGATCAATCCGCAGTCAATGTGATTCTGTCTGACATAACCCGGTACTTCAGCTCCTCCATGGTCCGCAGTCAGAAAAACCAGATAATCCCCTTTCGGGAACTGTTTTTTCAGGAATTCCAAAAACTCCTTAATCTCTTTATCAAGTTTCACATAACAGTCAGCAGTCTCAATCGCCTGGGGACCGTAACGGTGTCCGATGTAATCGGGTGAAGAAAAACTAAGTGTAAGGATGTCAGTGTACTCACCCGATCCCAGTTTTTCACCTTTTATTGCCTCAATTGCAAACTCCTTTGTGAGGGTGCTTCCGTGGGGAGTCCCCTCTGCTGCGCTGAAATTTCCGAGTTTTATCGTTATTGCCGGAATATCATGAGGAAATACAGGTTTTTCCTCTCCCGGAAACAAACCTTCAAACGGGGTGTCATCTTCAGAACACATTGTGTACCTCGAGAGCGGGTAAGTCGTCTCCCATTTGCTTTTCAAAAGTGTTTCGGGTCGTCTCTTTGCATTGAAATCAGCTACCCACTTCGGCACCTCTTTCAAATAATATGTACTGGTTATCCAGTTACCAAGTATCTCATCAAACCAGTAAGCTGCATTGGCTGACTGCCCGGCAGGAAGGATGGAACTACGCTCTTTGATCGCTATTCCAATTGTCTTTGATTTGAACGAATTCGAAATCCTCATTTCATCAGCTATTGTATTCACAAGAAGTCGCCTGGGTGAATATTTTCCCTGTTCAGGCGTACCACCAACTGCAGTCTCATTGTTATCTTCTGCACAATAGACCGACTTCCCCGTCTCCCTCTCATACCAGTAATTGCCTATTATTCCGTGCATCCATGGCGTAGTGCCTGTAAAAATTGACGCATGACCCGGTCCGGTGTAGGTCGGCATATAATTGTAATGTGTATTTGTGCAACTGTATCCGTTTTTAACGAGTTCTTTGAATCCTCCCTCGCCAAACAGATCCCAGAACCGGTATAAATAATCGTACCTCATCTGGTCGATCACTATCCCGACTACAAGTTTTGGTCTTTCTGATTGCTGCGCATTTACTGACAAAACCAAAACCAAAATAAATAAAGCTAATTTTTTCATCTCATTCCGTATGTTTTATTTACCAAAATTGGTAAATACCATTTAAAATTAATATTTTATACCAAAACTAATTAAATTTTATGGCAAAAACTATGAAAAAATGGAGCCTTAAAGGCAAAAACGCGTTTATTACCGGTGGCAGCAAGGGAATCGGGCTTGCAGTCGTCGAGGAGTTCCTTACTCTGGGTGCAAATGTTTTCACAGTCGCCCGTAATGATGAAGATCTGAATGCTCTCAAAGAAGAACTAAAAACAGACAAACTTGAGACAATGGTCTGCGATATTTCCATCAAGGAAGACAGAACGAAGGTAATTAAATACCTCGGGAAAAAACTGGATTCATTGGACATCCTGGTTAATAATGCGGGTTCCAACATCCGGAAAAAAGTTCATGAGTATTCCGACGAAGAAATTAAATATCTTTTTGAACTCAATTATTTCAGTTGCGTCGATTTCTGCAGAGGTCTTTTCCCGTTGTTCAGACTTTCGAAGTCGGCTTCCATTATCAACATCACCTCGGTTGCATCTGTTTTCGATGATTCCACAGGATTTCCTTACGCTTCTTCAAAATCCGCTGTAAATCAGTTTACCAAATCCCTTGCTTCTGAATGGGGAAAACACAAAATCAGAGTGAATGCAGTGCTCCCCTGGTTTATTAAAACCCCGCTAACTGAAGGCTACCTGGCGAATGAAGAGAATTACAAAAAAATCATTGAACGAACTCCCCTGAACAGGGTCGGAAATGCTGATGAAGTCGCATCTTTGGTTGCCTTCCTGTCGATGGATATTTCATCATATATCACCGGACAGACAATCTTTGTGGACGGTGGTGTTAGCGGAAGTATGTTCGGGAAGTAGTGGTTGATGAATAGCAAAAGCTAAAAAAAGAGGCTGCCTGATATCCCAATATATCTCGACAGCCTCAAACATTTAGATAAAGTGGTCTGTGGCGTAAACCGGATGGATCATACATTCATCCTCTTCCGTCCCGTAACAATGGCTGCATTTTTCTACCGTAAACACAAACTTGTCTTCCTTTTCCGATGCACCAATGAAATTAAGAACGGCTTTGCAGCTTGAGCATTGAACTATATGATACCTCTGAGATCTGCCCGAACACTCCGGACACAAATAACCAAGTTCTTCGTCGTGTAAGCCCGGCTCCAGTACGAAGAAGCTTCCACATTTCACATTATTACATTTAGCAAAATGTTTAGCATTTGTAGCTCTTTTCGCGATAGCTCCTCCATTTATTTTCAAGTCTCAACTTAACTGATTTGCCTCACATAAAAATATATAAAAATTTATACCTGTATATCGATTTTGTGCTTGCAAGTATTAATTTGTTCAATTAGAGGTGCAGGAGACAAATTTTGGTCTCATTTCTGATCTCAGAATAAATGAACCACTTTTAATAAAACTCTGAATTTAATTTACCGATTCGAAGACCTCAACGGGCAGATAAATTCAACAAGTATGATTATTTTAAACGATTAAATTTTTTAATTATTTTCAAGATACCCGGAGATTCAATGTCGAAAATAGCATGTTTTAAAGCTTATGATATCAGAGGAGTGGTTCCTTCTGAATTGAATGTTGAACTGGCATACAATATTGCCAGAGGATATAAAAAATTTACCGGCTGCAAGTCGGTTGTGATCGGGCGGGATATAAGAAAATCGTCTGAAGAACTGAGCACAGCATTAGTAAACGGGTTTCTCGATTCAGGCGTGAATGTTATCGATATCGGTTTGTGTGGCACTGAAATGGTGTATTTCGGAACATCGTATCTGAATGCCGATGGCGGTATTATGATTACAGCTTCTCACAATCCCCCTGAATATAACGGTATGAAATTTGTCCGTGAAAGATCAATCCCAATCAGCTACGATTCCGGTCTAAACACAATCGAGGAGATTATCGGGAACGGTGGTTTCGACCCTCTCCCTGCAACAAAAGGCAATTACTCCCAAAAGGACATCGCTGAAGAATTTGTCATACATCTCGGCAGTTTCTTTGATGTGAATAAAGTTAAAAAAATGAAAGTTGTGGTTAATGCCGGTAATGGTTGTGTCGGACCGATGCTGGACAGGCTTGAGAAAATTCTCCCAATTGAAATGATAAAACTCTTCAATGACCCAAATCCTGATTTTCCAAATGGTGTTCCTAACCCAATGATTGAAGAAAATCGCAAACCAACCATTGATGCAATCATTTCAAACAAAGCTGACCTCGGCGTTGCATGGGACGGTGACTACGACCGTTGCTTCTTCTTCGATGAGTCCGGTGAATTTATTGAAGGATATTACATCGTCGGAATGCTCGCAAAATCGATATTGAAAATGAATCCCGGTGAGAAGATTATCCATGACCCAAGACTTGTGTGGAATACTGTCGAAGTCTGCAAAGAGGCCGGTGGCGAAGCTGTTCAGTCAAAAAGCGGACACGCCTTCATCAAAGAGAAAATGAGAGAAGTAAACGCAATTTACGGCGGTGAAATGTCGGCTCACCACTACTTCCGTGATAACGCCTATTCCGATTCCGGGCTGATCCCGTTCCTGTTAGTTATCCAGTTGATGTCGGAAGAGGGAAAATCGCTGTCTCAACTCGTAAATGAAATGATCGAAAAATATCCCTGCTCAGGTGAAATCAATTCCAAGATAGCTGATGCTGCCGGAAAGCTTGAAGAGATAAAGGCTAAGTACAGCGATGGTATTTTCGATTATACCGATGGAGTAAGCGTTGACTATGGCTCATGGAGATTCAACCTCAGAATGTCAAACACCGAGCCGATCATCAGACTAAATGTGGAAACAGTCGGCGATATCCCCCTGATGAAACAAAAAACAGATGAACTGCTGGCAATAATCAGAGGATAGGATAATCACACATTATATTTTTACAAAATCCCCTAAAGCTTCTACTTTCGGGGATTTTTCATTTCTTTTTGTCGAGGCTTTTCAACATCCAAACCAGTCCGCCCAGAAACAGAAACAACATAGTCGTCATTATTCCGTAAGCGACAACTGAACCATCGGAGTTGAAACCAATTATACCAACACCGTCACTGAACGAATTGGAGAGGGATAATTCGTATGCCCATCTGCTGAGCCAGATTCCTGAGAATCCCTGAATCCAGCCGGCCATTTCTTTGTAAACTTGAACAAGCCCGGCAAAGATTACCATTGGAATCAATACAAGCGGAAGTACCGTGAGAGCAAATGCTTCTGTTCGGGACACGGCAGAGATAAGCAGTCCAAGAATCGTCGCAATTATTGAGGTATAAAAAAGGATCAGAAAAAGACCAACCTGATTGGAATAATCAAATTTCATACTGGTGATTCCCACCAGACAAAAAATTTGATAAAGTGAGAACAAAAGCAGTACCGCCATCTTCGATGACAGATATGCCGGTATGGAAAGATTCACCATCCGTTCCCGCTTGTATATACTTCGCTCGTTCACAATCTCGCGAACTGCATTGGAGCATCCGAGCCAGATTGTTGATATAACCAGAATAAAGATCGCCTTCACTTCCGCGCCATCGCCTGAAAAAAGCATGTTAATAAGCAAGGCGATCACCGGCGCGATGAATAGCATTAGACCCAGTCTTTCATAATCCCGGATTGTAACTGTAAAATACCTTGAGACAAGGGTGGTGAACTGATTAAAGAAATCGGTGTTCAACGAAGGGGATTTCATCGACGAATATGATTTAGAAGATGCATCGTTATTCGAAAAATTCTGGAAATATTTCGATTTTCTGTACGCGGCTTTCCACTCTTCGGGAGTTTTTTTCTTCAAGGCATCAAAGATGTAAACGGGATCATCCACACCAAAATAGCTGCATGCCTCGTCGGCGGGACCGTAATAAGCAAGTTTTCCCTCCTGAGCCAACACTATGACATGGGTAAGGAATTTAAAATTAGTGACAGAGATATTGTGCGTTGTGAGGAGTACTGTCTGCCCGTTGTCGGCACTTTTTCTCAGAATCTGCATAACCTCCCTGTCAGAGAGAGGGTCCAAACCGCTCGTAGGCTCATCCAAAACGAGAAATCCGGGGTCAGTCATCAATTCCTGCCCGAGGTTTACTCTTTTTCTCTGCCCGCCGCTAGCCCCTTTTTTCTCGGGTGAGCCGATTGTAACATCCTCTTTCCCTTTCAGATTAAGTTTTTTAAGGACATCGTATGCCTTGTCAGAAATGTCGCCGGAGTCGAGCTTGTGTCCCAACCGCAGTCTTCCTGTATATTCAAGAGATTCGATAATCTTCAACTCCCGGTGAAGTATGTCATCCTGCGGTACATATCCAAACTGTCCTTTGAAAAGGTCGGGGTAGGCAATTATCGATTCACCGTTGATCTTCACATCACCACTGTAGGGCCGGTTTATCCCGCAAAGAAGGTACATAAGTGTCGTTTTACCTGCACCCGAATCCCCAATAAGTCCGACAAACTGCCCAGGAGCGATGTTTAAACTGATGTCATCGATGAGTTTTCTTTCTCCACCATAATAAACAAGATGATGTGCGGAAATGGCGGTTTCGCCGAGCGAGACTCTTGAACCTGAAACAATCGACTCAAGCGAAAGAGGGATGCCGCCAACTGTAAGTGTATCTGAGGCGTTGACAGGAGATTTTTGGATTTTCTGACCGTTCAGAAATGTGCCATTGCTGCTGCCAAGATCTTCAACGAACCAGGAATCACCCTCCTGATAAAGCCGGCAATGCCTTCTGCTCACCTTGATATTATCGATCACTCTGTCACAGTCGGGATTTCGACCAATGAAATATTCCTTTTTACCGCTGTTACCCAAGGCCGATTTTGCTGGTGGAATATAACCACCCGAATTGACGAAATTTTGCCAGTCCAGTATATGTGATTTCCCAAGTGTTACAACATCCCCCTTTTGAAGTGTCGCCGTACTAACTCTTTTTCCGTTGATATAGATTCCGTTTGTCGAATTTTTATCCCTGATGGTACAGGTTCCACCGTTGATCTCCAGTTCACAATGGAAATTTGAAATTCCCGATCCCTCCAGCTTAAGGGTGTTCTGAGGATTCCTGCCAATCGTAATTAATTTTGACCCGCTTGATGGCATTGAACCTCCTGCCTGCATGGGAGCGCCGCAATCTGCACAGAATTTTGCCTGATCGTTGTTGTTGCCGCGACATTTTGGACATTGTTTCATGGTTTTAGAATCTCCTTAAGATCAAATTTCCCGTTATAATTTAAGGGAATGGTAGCTACCTGATCAAATATTTTAATCTTTAATTTTCCTTTTACGGTGTACGCAACTCTACCTGCAGAAGTAAAAAGCCCGAATAGGGTTGATGGACCCGATGACAGCAGGTCACCGATATAGCAGGATGCGTTGATAATTCCTGTGGCATTTTTTTTCAGTTTCCCGACCACCAGTGATTCATCAAGTGAAATTTTCCCGGCGGGCTTGTTACCGAGCAGTACCATTCCGCTGTCGATTCCCGATATTTCAAAATCCACATTGTAGGGATTATTTACCTGAACGGTTAAATCAAATTTAATTGAATCACCTTCCAGGGAAATGTCGCTTATTTTTTTAATCGAAACAATGGAATCGTTTACGGGGGAACCGGTAGATTTGAAGAGGGAATCTTTGATGTTTAGAGGGACGGGAATGTCAAAATCGACAGGGAGGGAAAAGAAAGAGAGTCCGGCTACCGCATAACCGCTCACACTCAGGCGGGCCGGGTCACCGGTGCCGTCAAACAGTTTTAATGCCTGGTTGATATTCAGGGTAAGATTTACCCTCATATCTGCAACCGAATCTCCCGGAAGCACCACCTTCTGATCCACGATGATATTTCCGATTTTTTTCGACAGATCAACAAGGTCAGCCCGCAGCTTTTCGAGAGTGATATCGAAGAACACCTTGTTTCTGATACCAATTGTTATTTCCGCCTTAAGTGTCGAGTCCTCAATCGAAATCACCCGGAAGGAACGAAAACCGGCATACTCAGGTTTGCCAAATGTCAGCAATGCAAAGACACCACCGGCAATTAATAATAAAACCACACCACCTGTTATCAGGAAAATCTTTTTCCTGCTCATAGCTGCTCCCTTTTTATTGCATGTTTTCTATTCGCTTTGCTCTTTCTAATGACAATGGATGCGATGCGACAAAATCGTTCACCGGGTCTCTGTCGGTTTCCTTGAAGTGCTCCGCGAGTCGTTTAAAGAATGCTATGGCTCCAAACTTTTTGTAACCCGCTTTTTTGAGAAGTGTTACTCCATATTCATCGGCTTCATATTCATCATATTTGCTGAAAGGAACATCATAAACCGATTTCATAGCATCCACGAGCATTGCAAGATTTACATCGAACTTACCGGCGAGATAGGTCAGTTTTATTTTATTGATGCAATGTTTCTTCTCGATATGTCCGAGTTCATGGGCTATCACAAAAGCAAGCTCATCCTCACTCTTTACGAAATTCAGAATTCCGGTGTTCAGGTAGATTCTGCCACCGGCAATAGCAAAGGCATTAACTTCTTTGTCATTCACAATTTTGTAATTGTAATTTATCCCTTTTCTGTCGACAAACTTCATGATTTTTTTGAATACTTTGTCGACATCCCATCTCTTTGTAGATCCGGCAGTAAGGTTTTTATCGATGTCGGCAGCGAGTCCGGCACCAATATCATTTTCTTCGGAATCACTGATATCCACAATGTTCAGAGTAATTTTTGTGAGGTCATTTATCGTTCCTGTGATCTCATCAAAAATACTCCCCTGTGAAAAAGCGATACCCGACCCCATAATAAGGAGAAATAATAACTTTCTCATTTGACTTCCCCTATTTCAACAGATTAAAAAATCCGGAAGTGTTGCCTGTGTTTAGTGTACACTCCCACTTTGACTCTTTCTTTTCAAATTTCAGAGTACCGGGTATATCCTTTTGTATCCCGACTATCGGAACCGGTTTGTTAAGGTCAAACTTGAATTCAACTTCAAATTCTGTTTTTTGGTCGTTTGTGTACCCCTCCTTGATTTCACGGAAGTTGATCGCGTCATATTCCTGTCCTAGCAGACCTTTCACAGAATTCCGGACTTTCTCATATTCTTCTTTGTAGAGTGAATTTGAAGGAACATCCTTGCATCCCGAAAGTGTAAGAATCATTAGAACCGGGAGAAAAAATTTCACGAATCTGGTTTTCATACTAACCTCGTTTTTCTGTTTTATTCTTTTTCTCAATAATTACCTGATATATCCAAAGAAGGACTGCAATTACTGACAATAAAATCGTTAGATACGGCACAACAAATGCACTGTTCATAAACAAAGTGCTTCTCTTTAACAGCGGAACATCTACCGTGATCACAGCAGTCTCATACATTCTTGTCGCAGTTTGCGAAGTGCCCGACTGATCAATCAAACAGGAAATGCCGCCGTTTGCAGCCCGAACGAATGCCCTGTGATTTTCAAGTGCACGGAGAGTTGAAAATTCTTTATGCTGATATGGACCGGATGTGTTGCCGTACCAACTGTCATTTGTGACAACCGCAAAGAATTCGGCCCCCTTCAGAGAAAACTCGGTCACAAAATTAGGAAAAACCGATTCAAAACAAACAAGAGCGCCAAATTTCACCTCCCGCTTGCCGGTCGATGTCTTTACATTAGCAGAAAACACCATCGATTCCTGACCCACATTCCAACTGCTAAGTCCAACTCCCCATTGCAAAACATTTCCCAAAAACGGGAGCTGATCAATATAAGGGGTTCGCTCCCCGAAAGGAACGAGCTTTACCTTTCCATACTGTTGGACGGTTCGGTCACCCGGGGCAAACAGCAGAACTGAATTATAAGTCGCATATTTTATGTCGCTCCCCTTGTAAGATTTCACATCAGGGGGGAGCTTCTCACCGGGTTGGAACATTTTAATGTGTGGCATACCGGTGAGAATATACACTTTGTTACGGTCGGCATAACTGTAAATTCTCTGCACCTGGGCGTCATATTGTCCGTTCATCAAATAGACTGGTAATGCCGTTTCGGGCCAGATGATAATTTGAGCACCCTCTTTAACCGCCTTGTCTGAAAGAGTAAAATATTTATTCAGAATATCGTCAAGATTGCCACCTGCCCACTTTTCGTAGGGATCAAGATTTGGCTGTACAAGTCCGGTTCTAAGAGTTTCCTGCGCCGGCTGATCATCACGGGTGATGATTCCGTAAAAGAGGGGAACGAGGATGAGGACATTCAAAATCCTGAGCGCCATTCTGTCGGTTTTCTTTTCGGTACGCCACTTTTCCCATATCCTGAAGAGGAAGATATTTATATAAAGAAGTAGCATCGTAACCCCGAGGGCTCCGATGATATCACTTATTTTGTAGAAAACCGGAAAATTTGCCATGGAATTCGACAGGGTAATCCAAGGAAAATTAAGGTCGATATTCATGTAAAAATATTCGTAGAATGCCCAAAACGGGGGAAGAAACCAGATTGCCTTCTCCTTCCCGATAAATTTCGACCGTGACAGGGCATAGTAGAGAGAGGTCGGTATGATGAAGAAAATCGGATTGGCAAAAAGCATCAGTCCCCCTCCGATCATCAGAAATGGATCTTTGCCTACCGTGTAAGCCCCGACCCAATAGAGGGAAACCAGTCCAGTGACAAAGCCAAAAAGATATGCCGCCCTGTTTAAATCAATCAGTTTCTCCCGTCTTGTCACGACATATAGAAGAGGAACAAGTGCAATGAATGCAGTAATGGGAAATGGAAACGGAGGATAGGCAAACCCCATCAAAACACCCGATAGAACGATCATAAACCGTTCGGAGCGGAGTTTTTGCTTCTCTTCGGGAGTTCGCGGGATCCGTTTAAACAGGTTCATTACCTGCCTCTGTCTTCTCCAGCAACACGACAGCATATGCCACAGCACCATCTCCCCTCCCGACAAAACCCATCTGTTCTGAAGTGGTGGCTTTGATCGAGATGTCATCCGGGCTACATTCAAGGATATCCGATATCATCTCTTTCATGGCAGGTATATACTTCGCAATCTTTGGTCTCTCAAGCACAACAACAGAGTCACAATTAACCAGTCTGTAACCCCTCTCCTTAATCAGGCTGTACGAATGCTTCAAAAGAAGTTTGCTATCGATATCTTTGAACACAATACATGTATCCGGGAAGTGCTTCCCGATATCCCCAAGTGCAAGCGCACCCAAAAGGGCATCCATGATTGCGTGTAATAACACATCCGCATCAGAGTGTCCGAGCAGACCAATTTCAGAAGGTATTTCTACTCCTCCGAGAGTCAGTTTCCTACCCTCCACAAGCTGATGGACATCATATCCGTTTCCAATTCTAATTTTCAATGTCTAATCTCAAATTTAGTAAATTCATTAATTGCTTTTTCTTTAAAGACTGTCACAGATTTTACACTCGATCTTGAGGGACCTTCTTTTGCTTTCTGATACAGTGCCTCAATCTGCCATTCCTCTCCCTCTGCCACTATCTCGACATCACCAGACCACAGATTTCTCACGAATCCGGTCACACCAATATCCACGGCTTCGCGGCGAATAAAATATCGAAAACCGACTCCCTGGACAAATCCCTTCACAACCATGATCGCCCTAACCATCCACAACCTCGTCTTTCTTGAAAACTTCTGTAAACAAAAGCCCAAAAAAGATTATTCCTGCTCCAATCAAGCCCAGTTTCGTGAACTGCTCACCGAGCAACAAAAATGCGATGACCGCAGCGAATATCGGCTCAAACGCATAAATAATCGCTGCCTTCACGGGTGGCACTTCCTTCTGATATTTTGTCATCATCGTAATGTTAAACAATGTAGCAAATAGCGTTGTGTAAATCAATGCCAGAACTACATCTGAATCCAACGAAAATTTTATTACCTCCACCCCTGTAAAATGGAAAACAGGCATAAGCAGAATGGAAACCACTGCTGTGAATGCAAGTTGTGAAAAGGTTGTGTAGAGATAATTATTCCTCTTCGTAACAACATCCAAATACACTATATAAATCCCGAATGACATAGCACAAAGAAGAGTAAGGAAATCACCAAAATTAAATGTACTGCCGAGTTCAGTCAACACACTGATCACATCACCGTCACCGCTTGAGAGAAAGATGATCCCGACTGCCACAATCCCGATTCCGATGGAATTCACGAGTGACGGCGGCCTCCTCTCGATTATTGTTTGAGCAAGAGGTGTAAATATCACAAATGTGCCTGTAATAAATGCCGACTTTGAAGCCGTTGTATATTGCAGACCCACCGTCTGAAGAATGAACCCGAGAAAAAACCAGAATCCAATCCAAAAACCGTCAAGAAGTTTCCCCCTGTCAAGTCCCTTCAAGTGTTTATAAACAAAAGGAAGAAACACAAGGGACGCAAATCCAAATCGGAGCGAAACAAATACAAACGGTGAGACATGATCGAGTGCATTTTTAATAAGAGAAAATGTCCCGCCCCATATCACAGTAAGCAGAAGAAGAATAAGTTCTGCCTTAAACTCTCGAATTCTTGAACTGTTCATCCGCCGGGTCAATCCCCGTCATCAGTTGAGTATCCGAAATACTTCAGATATCTGTCGTCACTCCGCCAGTTTGATCTTACTTTCACACGGATATCGAGATACACCTCCCTGTCGAGGAATGATTCAATGCCGGCTCGCGACTTTTCACCAAGTTTTTTGATCATCGAACCTTTTTTCCCGATAATAATTCCTGCCTGAGAATCCCTCTCGACATAAATCATTGCGGCGATAAAATCCTTTCGTCCCTCCCGTTCCTTGAACTCCTCAATCACCACTTCACAACTGTAGGGAATCTCCTTCTCATACAATTCAAAGATGTTTTCCCTTATAATCTCGGAAACAAAAAACCGTTCGTTTTCATCTGAGAGGTCGTCCTCGGGATAATATTTCGGATGCTCGGGAAGGTGCTCAATAAAAAACTCTTTGATCATCTGAAGATTGACACTTGCCAAGGCAGAAATCGGCACCACTTTGTCGAATTTCTTTGTCCCCTCGAAATATTCGATGCTTTCGATGGTTTTTTTCTCATCGATGTCTATTTTATTTACGCATGCGATTTTGGGGACATTCACTTTTTTTACGAGTTTAAATATCTGACCAATCGCAGAATCCTCCTCCTCGAGAGGTGGGGCCTGAGCATCATGGAGCC
Source organism: Ignavibacteria bacterium (assembly GCA_017302895.1). Taxonomy (NCBI): domain Bacteria; kingdom Pseudomonadati; phylum Ignavibacteriota; class Ignavibacteria; species Ignavibacteria bacterium. The sequence goes on from JAFLBV010000002.1 coordinate 1,057,782, forward strand.
ATACAATTATGTCCGCATCCTGAAGGGAAATATTCACATAATCCATCATTTTTTCCTGCAATTTATACCTCGGCTCAAGAATACCGGGAGTATCAAGAAAAATGATTTGGTAGTTTTCCTCTGAAAGAATACCAAGAACTCTTTTGCGTGTTGTCTGGGGTTTTGAAGTGGTGATTGAGATTTTCTCACCGAGTAAAGCATTCATAAGGGTACTCTTACCCGCATTTGGTGCTCCCAGAATCGTAACATATCCCGCTTTCGTTGTCATGACATCTTCCTTTCTGTAATTTGCCTGAAGCTGATCACTCTTAGTATGGGTAAATTATGAACAGTATCAAAGAGATAATGCCCAGTGCCCACATACCTGTTGATATTTCGGAACTCCGTTTTGCTGCAAGCTTAAAAATGATGTAAACAATGAATCCGCCTGTCATCCCTATGCCGATATTATAACTGAATGCCATCAGAACAATGGTAACAAATACGGGTACCGCTTCACTAAAATCTGTAAAATTGAGATGTGTAACCATGCCAATCATCAGCAGACCCACAACCATCAATGCCGGTGCATAAGCATAAGCCGGAATCGCCGCCACAAATGGTGAAATAAAGAGCGTCAATAAAAATAAAAACGATGTAACCACCGCAGTAAGGCCCGTTCTTCCCCCGGCTTCAATTCCGGTTGCCGAGTCGATGTAAGCTCCCGCTGTTGTGGTTCCGAGAATACCGGCGAGCGTGGTTGCAATCGCATCACTTAGCATAGGTCTTTCCACTTGCGGCAGTTCACCCTTCTCATCAAGTAATTTACCCACCATCGAAAGTGCCATCAGGGTTCCAATCGTATCTACAATATCCATAACAACGATTGTAAGAATTATCGATGCAAAACTCCATTGAAGTGCCCCTATCAGATCAAACTGCCATACTATAGGCGAAATATCAGGGGGCATGCTGACCCATTTCTTTGGAAGTTCCGCCAGTCCTGTAACGAACCCCAAAAATGTAATCGCAAGGATACCAAGAAGTATCGCACCCTTCACCTTCTTCATCATCAGAAGAGCAATGACAATAAACCCAAGAATTGCCAGATAGACCTCCGGGTTGTTCAGGTGGCCGATTCTTACAGGAGGACCACCCGCACTCTCAATTATTCCCGATTTGATCAGTCCGATAAATGTCAGGAAAAAGCCGATTCCCACAGTACAGGCAAGTTTGAGTGAAGTTGGTATCGATTTTGCCAGCCAGCCTCTTAAACCGGTAACGGTAAGAACAATCAGGATAATTCCGCTGATTAATATTGCACCTATCGCGGTTTGCCAGGTGTGCCCCATGATTTTCACAACAGTATATGCGATAAAAGCATTCATACCCATGTATGGAGCAATTGCAAAGGGCCTTTTTGCATAAACACCCATCAAAAAAGTGCCTAAAAAAGCAACAAGAATCGTCGCGACCATTGTCGGTTCCTCAGGAATTCCTGCAACAGCCAGCACCTTCGGATTAACGATAATGATATAGGAAATGGTAAAAAATGTTGTGATACCGGCCAATATTTCGGTTTTTATCGAGGAGCCGTGTTTTTCAATTTCAAAGAACGATAAAAGGAATTTCATTTACTCTATTTTTTCAATCAGTTATTGGGAAATGGCATTATTCTGAGAAAAATTTCCCGATCACCTCGGTTGTTTCTTCATCACTTAAAAGGAGAATTCTTGAGATCTCTCTAGCTTTTGCTTTAATTTTTTCTCTGTCTGTCAGCCCGGCAGACAAATGTTCGAGATATTTTACAAGTACAAATTTCCCGGCAATTTCACAAAGATTCATCACAAGAACCTCATCAAGTTTCATCTTGCTCCCCAGTTCCATAATAAAATCCGCTTCCCGCCTGTCCAGCTCCCTGTCGGTAAGGGCTATTGCCCATGCGAACAAAATCACAGCCTTTTTGAATTCGAAGCGGGTTTGTTCTTCGCACTCTTCGAGGGTTATCTCATGCGGCACTCTTATGTCATTCAAATCACGGGGGACAGGGAAAATGAAGTCAAAAAGGAAAAGTTTTTCGATTTCCCTTAAAGTTTCGTCCGCTCCGGCAACCATCAACAGAACTCTGGAAAGGAATTTCTTCTCTGAATCTACCAGTGGTTTTCCCTCATGCAGGATTTTCTCGAACCCGTACTTCTTCAAGTCCTGCGGTATCCGGTTCGCCGTCCACGATTGTGACTCTTCGTCCCATCTGAAATGGGAACTAATGGAAGTGAAAGCGAGAACTATTCCATTATTAATGGCATCTTCAGAGGGTTGACTCACTCGATTATGGAGAATAGCCTTTGCATCGAAAAACTTTTCATCATCATAAATTCTGCTTCCAAACCTGCCATTTATGATTTTCTGAAATATACGGGACATCGAGTGCCGTACATTGTTTAGTGCGCTCTCTTCACTTCCTCTAAAAACAGGTTCATTAATAGTGGTGGGAATATGGGACATGGCTGCAAACTTCTGTCCCGTGGAAGCACATTGAAAAATGCAAAGAATTAAGTCGCCATCGAGTGTGTAACTCTGAAGGAGGGGTTTTACATTGGTAATATTTGCCTGTTGCAAAGATTGTTCTCCAATAATTCAAAATCGTTTAAGCAAATATTTGAAAAAATATCGGGAAAATCAATTAAATCTACATCAGAAGTGTGGCTAATGCCTCATGAAGTCTGATTCTGAAGTTTTTTATTCCCTCTTTTTTCCTTGTCGGATAGACCCTGTTTGTAAAAAGGATGACAGCAAATTTTTTCCGGTAATCAGCCCAAATGGATGTGCCGGTAAAACCTGTATGTCCGAATGAGTTCTCAGCAAACGATTTTCCCCCTACACCGGCATGTTTGAAGTTGGTATCCCATCCGAGTGCTCTTGATGAATTGTTGCTTTGACGGGTAATAAATTGAGTGATTGTCTCCTGTTTCAGATATCTAACACCGTCAAAAACTCCTCCGGAGAGAAACATTATCATAAATTTTCTGATGTCTTCAACGGTCGAAAAGAGGCCGGCATGCCCGGTCATTCCACCAAGTGCAAAACAGTTCTCATCGTGCACCGATCCTTGTATCAACCTGTTTCGCCAGAAATCATCTATTTCTGTCGGTACGCAATATGGAATGTCGACCTGCTCGGGATTATATTTTGTGCTCAACATCCCTATCGGGCTCCACAATATCTCCCTCATAAATTGATCGAGATTCTTTCCCGCAACTTTCTCGATCAGTCTCCCAAGCACAATCATTCCAAGATCAGAATAAACAGTCTTTGTACCTGTCTTATAATCCAGATTCAGTTCGCAAATTTCATTAAATATTTCGTCGGGACCCTTCCCCGACCTGAAAAACTTACCCGAAGCAGGCAGACCGGAAGTATGGGTAAGAATGGTTTTTATCGTAACTTTTTTTTTATTTACAAATTCTGGAATATATTTTTCAACGGGATCATCGAGTGATATTTTCCCCTCCTCGAGCAGTTTCATCACTGCAAAAGTGGTAGCTGTCACTTTTGTCAGGGATGCGATATCATACATCGAATTTGTTTTTACAGAAAAGGAGGCCGGGTCATAGGTGAATCTTCCATATGAATTTTCATAAAACAATTTCCCATCCTTAATTATGGAAATTGCCGCTCCGGGAAAGATGGAATCCTTTATTCCGCCGTTTACCAGCTCATCAATTCTCTTGTACTTGTCAGAAAGTCCCTGGGTTCTCCCCTGTTCTTTCAACAGGTCGATTCCACTCCCTCTTTTAAATTCGGTGCCTGGAATTGAAACCGGCAGTCTGCCCGAGATATTGTTTTCGCCAAAAACAGCCACTGCCAGTGCCTTCTCACCCGAAATCTCAGCTCCATAGTTTGTCACAAATACATCAACCTGGGGGAAATTCAACAGAATGTAGGGATGACAATGCGCCAACAGTATTACTTTTTTCCCTTTTTTAAGGAGATCCTGCACAACTTTTACTGTCGATTTCTCCATGTTAATCTTCCCCGTCGCATTCCGGATCTGAAGATAAACAGAAACTATTACCTCTTTGGTATCGGCAAGTTTCTCCGAGAGAATTTCAAGATCAGTATCGTCGGGTTTTAGCGGTAATTCCCAGGTATCAATATTTTTATTTCTCGAATTCAACTCTCTGAGAAATGATTTATAATTAGGGAAATCACGACCGTCTTTTATCACAAGATGGAAATATTTTTTCTTTTTGTCCAACGGGAAAATACCCGGACTTGACTTCAACAGTGTAATTGACCTGATTGCAAGGTCCATAGCAATTTCATCCACCTCCCGTTCGGCATCAAGTTTCGATACTTCTGAAATCGAAGCGGGCTTGCTGTCGAAAAGTCCGGTCCATCTTTTCGCCTGCAACACTTTTCTGACAGACAAGTCAATTCTGGATTCCTTGATCTCTCCCCTCCTGACGGCTGCAACTATGGCAATGAATGCTTCCTTGGAATCAAGTGATGCCATAATTACATCCATTCCCGCCTTTATCGTCCTTACTGCGGCCTCTCCCGGTTTGTGATACTTGGAGACAGCCTTCATGCTCATCGCATCAGTATTTGCGATACCTTTGAAGCCAAGCTGCTCCCTGAGCAACTTAGTTACAATGTTGTAGGAGAGTGTTGCAGGTGTATCCGGTGTATTTTGTGATTCCACACCAAGATGCCCAACCATGACGCTGTAAGCCCCTTTTTCGATGCATTTTCTGAAAGGAAAAAGTTCGATGGAGCGAAACTGTTCATCAGTCCCTCTTATTACTGCGAGATCTGTGTGAGAATCGGTGGAAGTGTTGCCATGTCCGGGGAAGTGTTTTAAAGATGAAAGTACACCCCCTGCATGAAGACCCTTCATCATCATTATGCTAAGCTCAGCCACCTGTTCAGGGTCCTCACCAAACGAACGGACATTAATGATCGGATTTGAGATATTGTTGTTGATATCTGCAACAGGACTGAGATTCCAGTTGACGCCGAGAATTTTTGAATCACGGGCAATCCTCTTCCCCATTTCATAAACAAGGAGAGGTGAGTTTGCTGCTGCCAGTGCCATGTTGAAAGGATACGATTTTGCACCGGGAATTCGCATTGCCACTCCCCTTTCAAAATCTTCGGCAAAGAGTAAAGGAATTTTGGAATACTGCTGTAATTCCCTTATCAATTGAGCTGTTTTCATCATACTCGAACCGAAAAGGACAAAGCCACCCGGTTTATAGCTCTCGAAGTGCTTGTTTTCGAGATACTCCTTTGTCATTCTGCCCGGTTGAACTGCAGGAAACAGTAACTGCCCGACTTTCTCCTCCAGGGTCATCCTGGTAAGGATTGAATCAATAAAGGGGTCAGGCTCTGTCGAGAATATTTCATCGGGATCGGGTGTCTCTTCCAGTTTGCTGTAGATATCATCCGCTGCCACGGTTATTTCAGGATCTTTTACATCAACCTCTTTTTTGCCACAACCTGTGATCGAAAGAAAAAGGAGCAAAACAAGCGTCGCCAGCCTGATCAATTTATTGTCCATTGTCCGGGGCGGGTTATTTTTTCCCATAATCTGCATCAAGCGGAATCAGCCAGGTTGCAAAGAGACTTGGGATTGCCGTCAGTAACACAATCATGAAAAAGTTGGAATAGCCCACCGTCTCCTCCAGCCAGCCGGACCACATTCCCGGAATCATCATACCCAATGCCATAAAACCGGTGCATACAGCGTAGGAGGAAGTTTTATACTTGTTGTCGGAAACATACATCATATAGACCATGTAGGCTGCAAAGCCAAAACCGTAACCAAACTGCTCGACAACTACCGCCACTCCGATGATCAAAATATCGTGAGGAGGTGTCGCTGCCAGATACCAGAAAGCAAGAATCGGGAGGTGCATTGCAACGAGCATGGGCCAAATCCACCTCTTAAGTCCATGTTTCGATATCGCTATACCACCAAGAATACCACCGATGGTGAGGGCGATTATACCGGCAGTTCCATACACAACCGCGAACTGCTCGTTACTCAATCCCATTCCACTTTTCGAAACAGGGTCTTTCAGAAACGGAGCAACCATTTTCACAAGTTGAGCTTCAGGCAGACGATAAACAAGAAGGAAGAAGAGTATCAAACCAATTTTCTTCTGTTTGAAAAATCCGGAGAATGCCAGAAAAAATTCTTTAAGTTTATTTTTCCCTTCCTCGATTCTCGGTGAATCATCAGCGGGATAAGGAAGCATAAATTTGTGGTAAACAAAGAACAGAAGGAAAAGTCCGGCTGCAATTCCGAAAACTATCATCCATGCAGGTTCAGCTTCACCTTTGAAATAATTTTTGGTGAAATAACCGGCAAAGAACACCAGAACGCCATTTCCGAATAGAGTGGCAGCCCTGTAAAAGGTGCTTCTGATTCCGACAAAAAACGACTGTTTGTCCTTGTCCAATGCCAGCAAATAAAAACCATCTGCGGCAATATCGTGAGTTGCCGATGCAAGTGCCATCAGGGAAAGAAAAATCATCGAGGGCCAGAAGAAATCCTCAATCGGTAGCGTAAGTGTGAAAGCCACTCCGACAAACCCGGCAGCAAGCAATCCCTGCATCGCAACCGTCCACAACCTCTTCGTTTTTACGATATCAACAATGGGACTCCAGAGTGGTTTGATAACCCACGGAAGATAAAGCCAGCTTGTAAACAGTGCTATATCAGTATTTGAGACCCCTAAATCCTTGTACATTACGACCGAAACTGTCATCACAATCACATATGGGATGCCCTCTGCAAAATAGAGAGTGGGTATCCATGACCAGGGGTGCCTGTGTTCTTTTTTACGCATATTATTATTATTCCGGGTTTATATAAATTGTTAACAAATCACAAAAGGATGAAACTGAAACCGGTTCCGGGATTTTTCATCCGTGAGAAAATACTTTTCTAAAGTTTGCCACTTTGAGCCAGCCAGACGGCTCCCATTACAGGCGGAAAGTCCGTTTGTTTCAATTCCACCTGCGGCAGTCTTTCGGCGAGTTTTGCTTTGAACATCTCTGAAAACCTGTTTGATTTAACCAGAACACTTCCGACGAACGAGAGTCTCAAAGGCTCATCACCAAATTTAGTCATCATAGCTCTTACATGGTCAATCAATCCGTCAGATTCTTCATCCAGAATTTTGAGGGCGATGGCATCCCCCTGACCGGCAGCTTCAACTACCAGGGGAGCAACTGATGCGATATCAAAATTATTGGTATAAACTGCCGTGATTAAATCATTCGGTTCCCTGAATCCGAATTTTTCTTCCACGAGAGTTCTTATCAGGGTATCTTCACCTCTTCCGTCAATCGCTCTTCCGGTAGCCGTAAGACCCCTTTGCCCGAGTTTGAAGCCGCTTCCTTCGTCACCGAGAAATCTGCCAAGCCCGCCAACCCTGTAAATATCTCCACTTTGATTTTTGCCAAACATGATGGAGCCTGTACCGGCTATCAGTATGGCTCCGCTGACACCGGGAAATGCCGTTTCGAGTGCAATTCTTGCGTCAGATACGATGGAAAATTTTTTGAGGTTGATATTGTTGGAAAGGAATTTTTCAGTTACTGCTTCCTCGAGTCGCTTTGCATCCGCAACCCTGCCGGCACCTGTGGTTCCGAGTACCGTGGCAACGAGGTCGTTGTAATTAAGCTTGTTTGTCGAAATGAAATCGTTGATAAGATTGAAAAGTGTCTCTGATACGGCTTCTACACCGTTCATCAGGAAGTTGGAGTTTCCGCCGAAACTCTCTCCAATCTTGTTATTTTGGTCGTCAAGACAAAAAAGATGTGTCTTGGTACCGCCTCCGTCTATTCCTATATAAAACTGCATCGTCTATTTTCTTATTTTTGGACAATTGTTTTTTAAATTCTTGTCTGAAAAATAAGAAATGATGGTCTCATAAAGAAATAAAGAGACAATTATTCTGACATCAAATAAAAGATTCCGTATAGTGCGCTGAATAACAGGGATACCGAGATCGTTACAAGCAGAATTTGCTTGGTTTTTTTCTTCCGTTCCTGTGCAAGGAGAAACCGGTTTGTCTCAGTGTAATCGCGCTTGTAGTCACCTTTATTTATGTCCCAGTTTTTATGATTTGGGTCTAACATAATATATCAATCAAAATTTGAGTGAATCAGTAGTTAATTTAACCTAAAAATCCTGATTCAGATTTAAAAGATTTTCTCGAACCCAAAATAACATACAGATTAAAAATGACCAAACTTGAAGAACATTTTCTCTCTTTTCGCCGCAATACTTCCGGAAACGATGTGACCATCGACACGATTCAGGGGAAAAAGAAGCTCATCTATGCTGACTGGATAGCGAGCGGAAGACTCTACCTGCCGATCGAAGAGGCAATTGCCGGCCGGTTTGGTCCTCTCGTGGGGAACACCCATTCCGAGTCTAACTATACAGGTTCGGTAATGACAAGGGCATATCACCATGCTCATAAAAAAATCAAAGAGCATGTGAACGCCTCGAAGAAAGATATTATTATAACAGCCGGTTCAGGCATGACGGGCGTGATCAATAAATTTCAAAGAATTCTCGGATTAAGGGTACCTGAGTTATTGAGGAAATTTATCCACATGGAGGAGACTGTAAAGCCTGTCGTTTTTCTCACCCATATGGAGCACCATTCAAATCAGACTTCATGGCTCGAAACAATCTGCGATGTGGTGGTGGTTCCACCCGCTGAGAACGGCCTCGTTTCTGAAGAGAACCTGATAATAGAACTCGAGAAATACCAGGACCGCCCTGTGAAATTTGGAGCTTTCAGCGCCTGTTCGAATGTAACAGGAATTGTGACTCCATATCACAAACTCGCAAAAATCATGCATGAAGCAGGCGGATATGCTTTTATCGATTTCGCGTGTTCCGCCCCTTATGTGGATATAGACATGCACCCGGCAGACCCCGCAGAAAAACTGGATGCCATCTTCTTTTCACCCCATAAATTTCTCGGCGGACCGGGAACACCCGGCGTACTCGTTTTTGATTCGGAACTTTATCATAATACTGTGCCCGATGATCCGGGTGGAGGCACAGTCGACTGGACAAACCCCTGGGGTGAATACAGATTTGTGGATGATATTGAAGCCAGAGAAGATGGCGGAACTCCTCCGTTTCTCCAGACAATAAAGGCTGCAATGGCGATCATGCTGAAGGAAGAGATGGGAACTGAAAACATCCTTTCCCGTGAGCATGAGATGCTTCCGGGATTCATGGAAAAACTCGAAAGAATACCCGGACTCCATATCCTTGCAGGCAACCACAGGGACAGGCTCGGTTGTGTATCATTCTATATGGATAACATCCACTATAATCTGGTTGTGAAAATTCTTAACGACAGGTATGGAATTCAGGTCAGAGGTGGTTGTTCATGCGCAGGCACTTACGGACACTATTTGTTAAATGTGGATCCCTGGATGTCCAAAAGGATCACCGAAAAAATCAGCCATGGCGACCTTTCAGAAAAGCCCGGATGGGTCCGTGTCTCGATTCATCCAACAATGACCAATGATGAAATTGATCTGATTGCCGAGGCGGTTTCCGAAATAAGGAAAAATATAGACCGGTGGTCGTCAGATTATAAATATGACAACCACCGTAATGAATTTGTTGGTACCGGAGGCGACCCTGTCCTCGAGGTTGGTGACCTCTTCAGGTTTCGCTGACCGTCAATCTATTTAGTGTAGCCCATTCTGTCAAGAATAAAAGCGTACTGGTAAGCCACTTCCTTCAATCTGGCATATCTTCCCGAGGCTCCACCATGACCGGATTCCATGTTCATTTTCAGAATGGTTATATTGTCATCCTTCTTGAGCTCTCTTAGTTTCGCAACGAATTTTGTCGGCTCATGAAAACTTACCTGTGAGTCGTTCAACCCGCCGGTTGCCAGAATGTTGGGATATTTAACCGCTTTTACATTGTCGTAAGGCGAGTAGGACAACATGTATTTATAATACTTCTCTTCCTTTGGATTCCCCCACTGCTCCCATTCCTGTGTGGTAAGGGGAAGTGTCTCGTCAAGCATTGTATTTATTACATCCACAAACGGGACGATAGCCAGCACAACATGGAAGAGGTCAGGACGCATGTTAACACAGGCACCCACGAGCAGTCCGCCTGCACTTCCACCCATTATTGCAAGTTTCTCCGGCTTTGTGTATTTATTGTCTACCAGATATTCTGCACAGGCGATGAAATCGGTGAATGTATTCTTTTTATTCAGCAATTTGCCATCCTCATACCACTCTTCACCGAGTTCGCTTCCGCCCCTTATCTGGGCGATGCCATAAACGAATCCACGGTCAACAAGGCTGAAAACCGACGAGTTGAAGTTTGCTTCGGTTGAAGCACCATAGGATCCGTATGAATATAAGAGTGCTGGATTACTTCCGTCTTTCTTCAAGCCCTTTTTGTAAACCACAGCCATCGGTACTTTTTTCCCGTCGGGAGCTTTTGCCCACAATCTTTCAACCGTATAATCATCAGGATTGAATCCACTCGGAATCTCCTGAACTTTCAATTTCTTCGTCTGACCGGAAAAAACATCATACTCGAAAGTAGTCCACGGTCTGTTGAGTGATGTGTAGGTGTACCGGATTGTTTTCGAAGTATACTCAGGTGTACCGCTCAGATTGAGAGAATAAACAGCTTCAGGGAAGTCGAGCCATCTTGAAACATAGGTGTCGAAAGTGATGGTTCTCAGCTTCCGCAATCCTTCGGTTCTCTCCTGAACCACCATAAAATTGCTAAAGACATCAAGGTTTTCAATCTTCACCTTTGGGTCATGAGCAATAAGGATATTCCATTTTGACATCGATTCGTAGCCCTTCAGTGGAGCTTCATAAATCATGGAATTCTTCGAATTGTCATCTTTGTAAAGAACAAAGAATTTAGACTTGTGTGGATAAACAGAATACTCAACATCCTTTTTACGCGGCATGAACGGTTTGAAAGTTCCTGTCGGATTGTTTGCATCGAGTAATGAAATCTCGCTTGTGGTAAAACTTCCGGAATAAAGCATCAGATAATCGTTTGTTTTGCTCTTGTAAACCGATATATTGAAAAGTTCATCCTTCTCCTCGTAAACAAGTGTTCCGTTCCCTTTTCCGAAAGCATCAGCTCTGTACAACTGGTAAGGTCTCAGAGCCTCGTTCCCTTTTACATAAAAAACGGTTTTACTGTCGTTCGCCCAGGCAAATGACTGAGTGCCCGGAACAAAAAACTCGAGGTCTTTCCCCGTCTGAAGGTCTCTGATTCTAAGATCATCCTCGGCGAAGGAACCGGTCGTGTTGCTCGAATAAATCGCATAACGGTTGTCACTGCTTAATTCATATCCTGAAAACAGAAATGTCGGTTTTCCCTCTGCCATCTTATTTACATCAAAAATCACTTCCTCGGGAGCATCGAGGTTCCCTTTTTTACGGCAGTGAATGTTGTATTGTTTTCCTGTTTCTGTACGGGAATAGTACCAGTAGCCATTGTCGAGGTATGGTACACTGTTGTCCTGTTCCTTTATTCTTCCCTTCATTTCATTGTATAGTGTCTCCTGCAGGACTTTAGTGTGTCCCATTACCTCATCAGCATAGGCATTTTCTGCTTCGAGATACTTTATAACCTCGGGATCCTTTTTATCCTTCATCCAGAAGTAGTTGTCGACTCTTTTATTTCCGAATTCTGTAAAAGTAACAGGTTGTTTTTTTGCCACGGGAGGTGCCGGGTAGTCTTTTTGTGTTTTGATCATTTTGGGATCGTCCTTCTTTTGGGCAGTGGTAATTCCCGTCATCAGCAGAATGACAGAAACCATCAGGATAAGATTTTTCATGTATCTTCTCGGTTAGTAAAAAAATGATGAGAAAAATAAGCATAAATTTAAATTTTGAACCTGTAAATATGCAGGAACGGATTTAAATAATTATAAACAGAAGGTGAAACCATTTTGGACTTTCTGATAATGCAACTTCCCTTAAATTGCGGCTTTTATTTTAATTATTGATGGAACAACCGATGTCCCTTTTTTCTTTAAGATTTCTCCTCCTCCCCGTTTCAATTTTATTATTGCAATCAGTCACCCTCGCACAGAAAGACTCGGGATATTTCGCTTCCGATGGTGAGTTCATGCGGCTTGTTGATGGCGGCACATTCAAAATGGGAGCCACTGAGAAAGAAAAATATCTTATTTCTGCATCAGTTCCTCAGCATACAGTAACCGTCTCTGACTATTACATCTCCACCACCGAAGTGTCGCTGGCAAATTTTAAAAAATTTATTGACGAAACGGGATATAAAACCGTGGCAGAGATAATTGACTCAAGCTATATAAAAACAAAGGATGATTTTGCGTTTACTAAAGGGATTAACTGGAGACACAACGAGTGGGGGTATCTCAGAGACAGCATGTTCAACGACTTCCCTGTCTTTCATGTAAGCTGGTACGACGCCATAGAATTTTGCAACTGGTTGAGCAAAAGAGAGGGTTTAAATCCTGTTTACACAATCGACAGATCCACTATCGACACTTGCAATAAAAGCGAATATGACAAGCTAAAATGGAGCGTAACCTGGAACGATAATCTCCCAAACCCCGGCTACAGGCTCCCCACTGAATCAGAGTGGGAATTCGCTGCAAGAGGCGGAAATCTGAGCAAAGGCTATTTTTACAGCGGAAGTGATGAAATGAGTGATGTAGCCGTATCAGAAAACGAACATCTTATCTATAAAGGTTCATACCCGGTCGCAGGAAACACCCCCAACGAACTGGGTATCTACAACATGAGTTTTAATGTGATGGAATGGTGCTGGGACTGGTATGCAGATTATAGCTCTTCACCAAAAACCAACCCAAAAGGTGCCCCCTCAGGTAACTGGCGGGTTAAGAGAGGCGGCGCATGGTACGGCCTCGGTTTCGAAGGAAAACCAGCCTACAGAAATGGCTATTCCTCAGACACCACATTTTTCTGTCAGGGCTTCAGAATAGCGAGGAGTAAAAAGTAGTTTCGGAGGGAAAGCTCGTCAAGCAGGGTGATTTTCAAGATTTTTTCGATATTTTTTGCGAAAACCTCTTTTTATTTCGTATGTTTAGCCGGTTGTTGCGTTAATTTACGAAAGCCTTGAAATGGCAACTTTTTTTTACCCCGACGGTGAAACATTTGAGAAACCGGAAATCACCCGAATCTACGAATTTACTGTCAAAGATTTGCCCGATGCCGTTTACTGGGTTGACAAGGATGGCAAATTCGTCTTCGTGAATCCTGCAGCATCTCTGATGTATGGCTATTCTGAAGATGAATTCTCCGCCATCAATGTTTGCGACCTGGCATCGTGCTCAATCGAGAAGTGGGCAGAAGAATTTCTTACTCTGAAAGAAGCCGGCTCCACTACCCGTGAAACCGAACAGAAGAGCAAGTCAGGATCATCAATCCCTGTTGAGGTTAAATCAAGTTATTTCGAACTCAACGGAGAAGGATACGCCTGTAATGTAGCCAAGGATCTTTCAATCCGAAAAAGGGCATTGAAGGAACTCGAAAGAAGTGAACTGAAGATGCGACAACTTCTTTTGAACAGCATTGACGCAATTCTTCTTACAAAACCCGACGGTACAATTGAATCTGCAAATCCCAGCGCCTGCAAAATGTTTCAAAGGAGCGAGGAAGAAATTTGCAGAGTCGGAAGATCAGGCATTGTTGACATCATAGACCCCAGGTTGCCCCTCGCTCTCGAGGAAAGGGCAAAGACGGGGAAATTTTTTGGTGAACTCACGGGCCTTTTACCTGACGGAACAAAATTTCCAATCGAGGTTGCAACCGCCTTTTATCACATCGACGGACAGCCTCATAGCAGTATGATAGTCAGGGATATCACCTTACGAAAAAAAGTTGAAGCCGAAATACAGCTAAACTCCGAAAAACTCGCTGCAATCAATTCAACGAAAGATAAATTCTTCTCGATGATTTCTCACGACCTCCGCAGCCCTTTTCATATTCTCTTAAATTTCTCTCAGATGCTCCTGGAAGATGCTGATAATTTATCCAGAGAGCAGATTAAGCACTACGCTGATACTCTTTACAAATCGATATCGAATTTATATGGACTTCTCGAAAATCTTTTAAACTGGTCTTTGGTACAAAGAGATAAAATCTCTTTCGAACCGCAGGAGTTAAATCTTACTTTCGTTATAGATCAGGCATTCGAAATAGTCTCTACAACGGCTCTTAAAAAAGAGATAGTTTTAGTGAATGGAGTTTTGCAGGATACGCTGGTTTTTGCTGACAAAAACATGCTCACGACAATCATTCAAAATCTCGTTTCGAACGGGATAAAGTTTAGTCACCGGGGTGGATCGATTCTGGTGACGGCTGTAAAAAGCGAAGACGAACTGGTTTTGATTGTCAGCGATAAGGGTGTCGGGATAAAAGAGTCTGACTTACAGGCATTGTTTGAACAAAACGGGAATCTTCAGACTTCCGGAACTGAACGAGAAAAGGGATCGGGTTTAGGACTCGCCCTTTGCAGGGAATTTGCAAAAAGACACGGCGGATCACTCGAGGTAATCAGTCACCCGGGAGAAGGCAGCCGGTTCTTTGTTTCATTCCCCGTGTCAAAGAATGGAAATGGTATTTGAAGCCCTGCCTCCGTTAACAGGGCTTTCAATCTTGAATCTGTTCGATTATTTAATTACTATCATTTTCCGCGAAGCAACAAACCCGTCGGTCTCCATCCTGTAAACATAAACACCTGATGAGAAACTTGATTTTGCAGAAATGATATCAAAATCAACCTCATGTACTCCCGCATTTTTGTATCCGTTCACTAGAGTGGACACAAGGTTTCCGGTAATATCATAAACTTTCAATGATACCCAACCAGGTTTCGGTAATTCGTATGAAATAACCGTGGACGGATTAAATGGATTGGGGTAGTTCTGGAAAAGTGCATAAGCGTAGGGATTGGCTAAATCGATGAGTAATTCATTTGAATATGAGAAATCACCGTTCAGATCTATTTGTTTAAGTCTGTATTTGTAAAATCCGGGAGATTGTCTCTCATCCTCAAAATAATACCTCGATGGAAACAGTGAAGTCCCTTTGCCCTTAACAAATCCCACTGTCGACCAGGTCAGGTTTTTATCAAAAGCCGTTGCCATTTTTGCCCTTTCCACTTCGAAACCACGATTATTCACTTCCGTTGCAGTCTGCCATTCGAGAAAAATCTTGCTCTCTTCCACAGATGCAGAAAAACCGGTAAGCTCAACAGGGAGAACCGCTGCAGAATCAAAGAATGGGGCCGTCCAAATTGACATGGTGGTGTTGTCGGCTCTCATCCAAATTGGATAGACTCTCCCTTGAAATGCTGATATTCCGGTATAATCACCGAAAAACACGGCCGGTGAGGGGTTAAAGGAGGTTTCACTAACCTTAAAATTCTCCCAGGTAAGCCCGCCATCAACAGATTTGGCAACAAAAACATCAGTAAGATTGCTGGTGGTGTTTCTTCTGTCATAAAAAATTGAATACAGGACTCCGGTCGCCTGATCCACAGTAAGCCAGCAGAAAAATTGATGCCTTGTTGTGTTGTCGTTGTTTACTTTGATCGGAGCACTCCAGGTGTTTCCTCCGTCTGTGGATCTTGCGATGAAGACATCCGTGTTTGTCGACCCTGCTCCCTGATCAGACCAGTTGATGTAAATATTACCACGATGAATTCCCCGGGAAGTGTCGCAAACTGTTACTGTCAACCCGTTGGCACGGTAGATTCCGGGAACAGAGTAATCCCATCCACCTGGGTGGGTGGCTACAAATCTGTCATTTCCAAAGGTCAGGCCACCATCAAGTGACTTGTCAAACATTATCCCGTGTGGACCCGTCCAAGAGACATAAACTTCTCCATTTGGACCGACTGCAGGTACCGCGCCCTCCACTGTATTGTCTTCATCGACACAATCACCACTTCTGTCACTAAGTTTTACCGGTGTGCTCCAGGTAATTCCCGCATCTGTGCTTCTACTGAACAGAATCCTCGAACTGTCGGAGACTGAACCGCTCCCGTAATTATCGAATTCTGTCCATGACATGTAAATATTCCCTTTGTAGAGAGGACTGTGATAATCTGCTGCCAGCCATTCTTTGTCCTGCTCTTTAGGCGGAGTAAGTCCGACACCTGCACCGTCATTCCAGGTTGTTCCGTTGTTTGTAGATCTTTGAACGACTATCCTGTCGATCCAGTATCCCACGGTAGGATTCGAGAGGTGACCGTAGTAGAGATACCCGCGGTGATCGTATAAAAGGCAGGGATCACCCCATACACCGAGTGTGGAAGTCATCTGTTTCTGCGTCCATGTGGCTCCCCTGTTTGTAGAAACATAAAAATAACTGATGTTCGCTCCACCAACAATGATGTCTGGATTGGTCGGATTGATCGCTATCGACACCTCGTTCGGGCTCGATGCTGTCGTTGTTGACATCCTGATATTCTGGAATTGCGGAAGTACCTGTGTCGAAAAAACTATTAAAAAGAGCAATATCTTGCACGATTTCATGATGCTTAACTTTCTTTATCTTAAGATTCTTCTCGGAGAATTGATTCAATCTGATATTTAAAATAATCAATTCTGTTGACTTGATAATGAACCGTAACTTTTTTTACCGATGTAAACAAAATCTCTTTTGAAATTTGTTATTCTAAAAATAATTACTTACTTTTCGAAGTGTCTTGTATTTTGTATGTGAATTATATATGAATTTAACATTGATATATTCAGGCATCGACTTACGATTTCTTAAAATTATGTTAATCCCGAAAGGATTAAAAGATGAAAACCTTCACAAGAATCCTCCCTTTTTTCCTGTTTATTACATTATTCTGTTTTACTGATCAGTTATTTTCCCAAAATCATGAAACCTCCATTGGCAGGGCTCCGGCTACAAAGGGTCCTGTAAAAGAGATCTCCAAAAACGATAATTTGGCAACAACAATCGCCTATGGCAGCGATGGAATTGGTAATCTGTGGTTTAGTGCCGCAATTCCAGCAGGTACTCTTACACAGATTGGACCCAACGGTGGATTTCTGCATATGGGTGGAGATTTTGACGGGCAGGGAGTCTTCTACGCGATAAATGGTAACCTCAACGCACTTATAACCGTAAATTATTTGACCGGAGCTGAAACTGTGGTTGGTGTAATTACAGGCGTTACCGCAGGACTAACGGTCACCTCCATTAGTTGGAATCCTGCGGACTCCAAAATGTACCTAAGTGCCTCAAATTTAACGACTTCATTTCTGTACACAATAAATTTAACCACTGCTGCTGCAACTCTTGTCGGCGAAATTACAAACGCTCCGTGTATTATCGCAATTGGAATAAATTGCACCGGTGAGATTTATGGGGTTGATATAGTGACAGACAGTCTGGTGTCAATAAATCCCGGAACAGGTGCCGGAACAGTATTGGGAGCGTTGAACTTTGATGCGAATTATGCTCAGGATGTTGACTTTGACTTCGCTACAAACACTCTTTACCTTGCTGCCTACAACAATACTGCAATGTCTGGTGAACTGCGTACAGCAAATTTAACCAATGGCTCAACCGCCTTGGTACTGGGCTGGCCCGGCGTTGAACTGACTTCATTTGGAATTCAGGGAAGCTGCGGTCCTGTCCCCGTTGAATTAAACCGTTTCGAGGCTGTTCCTAAAGACGGTCAGGTTGAACTGCAATGGGCAACTTCCACCGAAACCAACAATAAAGGCTTCAGCATCGAAAGAAAATCTGCCGATGTTTTTATCGAAGTTGGCTTTGTTCAGGGAGCCGGAACCACTACTGAAATGAAGCAATACAGTTTTACTGACAGAAATTTTCCGGCAGGAACTCAGATTTACAGACTTCGTCAAATCGATCTCGACGGTACTGTTGCTCTAAGTTCAGAAGTGACTGTCGAAGTTGGAGCTCCCACAACTTTCAGTCTCGATCAAAATTATCCCAATCCTTTCAATCCGTCAACCACAATTGAATACAAGATCGCAAGAAGCGGGAAAGTAATGATCACCGTTTATGACCTGCTCGGAAGGGAATTGGAGGTACTTGTGGATGAAATGATGACTCCTGGTAGTTACTCTGTGAAATTTGATGCCTCAGGTTATTCAAGCGGAATCTATCTCTACAAACTGGAATCTTCAGGATTTGTACAGACCCGCAAATTAATAATTATGAAGTAACCCTTTAAAATATCAAAAGCTGTCATCCGAGCCCGGGTGACAGCTTTTAATTTATTCGCAAGAAAAGCTTCCTCTTTCCCGGTAACAATTCTTCACGGGAAAATATTTCGCTGAATCCCTTATTGAACACCAATCTTGATAAGGTTTATCATTTCTCTTACCGCATTATCAATGCCGACAAACATTGCTCTTGCAACTACGGCATGCCCGATACTCACTTCATCTATCGTATGGATTGATCTGAAAAGTTTGATGTTGTGATAATCCAGTCCATGTCCTGCGTTTACAACAAGTCCGTTTTTATGAGCGTAAAGGGCTGCCGCCTCAATCTTGTCGAGTTCTTCTACAATCTTTTCCTCCGTTTTTGCTTCGGAATAAACTCCTGTATGAATTTCAATCATGTCCGCACCCGACTCGAGTGCTGCATCAATCTGCTCATTCAACGGTTCAATAAAGAGTGAAACCTTTATTCCGGCATCTTTCAATCTCGCATTACAATCTTTCAATGACTGAAGATTTGCGATCACATCAAGTCCTCCTTCAGTGGTCAGTTCCTGCCTCTTTTCAGGAACAATGGTCGCCATCTCCGGTTTGATATCGCAGGCAATTTTGATAATCTCATCATTTGCTGCCATTTCAAGGTCAAGCTTTGTTTTTACTAATTGTCTCAACAAAATAACATCTCTGTCCTTGATATGCCGCCTGTCTTCACGCAGATGTACAACAATTCCATCTGCTCCTGCCTGCTCTGCGATTAGTGCAGCCAAAACAGGGTCGGGCTGGCTGCCACCCCTGGCATTTCTAATGGTTGCAAAATGATCTATATTTAAGCAAAAACGCATTTCAATTTCCTTAATAATTTATTCTAACTCGAACCGTAAAGTTACAAAGGTAAAAGGTTGAATCAAAATTCAATTTTATTCACCCATCCACACAGCGAATCGCAGCTTAGGTGTAATTTTTTCAGGGAGTTTCAGTTTTACAAAATTTTGTTTGATTCGGGAACAAACGGCATTAAGTTGTTTGTATAATGAACTATAAACACTAATTTTGCAGTAATCATCAATAATAATTTAATTGGAGTATAATTTGAGAAGAACGATTTTAATCTTCATTATTATGGCAAGTGTTGGCTTTGCACAACACTTCATACCTCACCTCGATAAACAGACACCAGAGTTTAAGAGTTTTTTGAAAGAGTATGGCATCAAAAATTTGCTTGAAAAACTGATACCGACAGATTCAACCTTTATTGATAACTTCGACCCGGCTTCCCAAACAATGTTTACATTTGATAAAAACGGAAACATCCTGACTGCAAAATCAAAAGGATTTAGTTATGTCAGTTCAACCGTCGACAGTTTTGTTTACAATAAATCCGGAAAACTTGAAAAAATAATTTCTTCCATGATCGAGGGACACGCTTCAGAAGGAGCCGGCATCATCAGCGTAAGAGAGTTTGTGTATTCCAAAGACAATGGCCTCATTACCAAAGTCCTTTATAAAGAGATCGAAAACGGAAAAACGAGAGACTATGGCTCTTATGATTACGAATATGATAAAAAGTCGGTTCTGAAAAAAATTACCGATAACACAAAAATCGTTTTCATGGGAGAAGAGATGCCCAGGTGCGACTACATTTTCGATGCAAAAGGAAAAATGGTAAAAGAGGTTTCCGCTGCCCGTATAGCCGAGCACAAATATGATGCTGCAGGCAGAATTCTGGAGACCATTGAGAGCGTTGAAGGACTCGACCCCTACACCATCACATATACTTATGACAATGATGGCAAATTGTTAAGCAAAAAAAGCAGGAGTGAGACTTCTTTCGGTGATGTTGAGTATCTCTATGCAGCGACAGGAGTTCTTTCAGCACTTCAGGAGAAATGGGTTTATGGATACGACATCCCCTCAACATATTTTGTAACTCAATACTGGTTTAATGTAGATTAAATCTGTTTTAATACTCTTCATATAATTGTTCAAGGGTGTCCGGAAGGCAATTCGCTACAGCAGTGAATGCAAACCAGCTTTCTGTACACCCTTCATTGTTTCAAAAGTCTTTCCACGAATGCATCCGAGTTGAATTTATCTGAAAGTTCTGTCATATACTCATTCAGTCTCTTTTCGGATTCGAGCATGGCAAGAAATTCTTTGAGTTCATCAAACTCCCTTACCTGTTTTGGTTTATCAATCTTTCTTGCACCAAGTTCCCGAACAAACGCTGTATATTCCGCAAATATTTCATGTCCTTTGTGCAGTTCCTTAAAATCCAGCACATCCTCGGCCACAACATCCAAGATATGTTTGAAGAATTCATGATTTCCAAGTTTTATCATTCTTTCAAGAAGCCAGTGATCAAGTTTGAACAACCGGGAGACATGAAAGTCGGATATCCCTGAAACCATTGGGTCATTTCTTCTCGTATCCGGCTTTATACAAATTGAAGCTGCGGTAAAAAATCCGAGATAGGTCAGCATCCAGCTCTTTTCTTTTTCATCTTTTTCATAGAGTTTTACGAGCCCCATCTCCTTTAATGCAGAGATTGCAAATCTGAGATTGGTTTTACAGCGGGTGGCACCGGAAGCAGTTATAGCAATATCGGCGAAAGTAAGACTCTTCTCCTTGTGGAAATCGATAAACCTGTCAATTATCTCGAAAAGGTTGCACTGCTGTTTGTAGAGTTCATTGAAATGGGTGAGAAGATAAACAAGTAGCCAGTATTGATAATCCATCTCGCTTATCGACCGTTCAAGCTCGGAGTCCTCGTTATTGAAGATATCTCTGTTTACCCAGAAAAAACTTTTGGATATTCTCTCTGAAAAGATTTTAGCATTGTATGAAGTGAGGTGGTGCTTTGCTTTTATCTGTTCAAGCTCTCCTTCAATCAGATAAATGAGATGTTTTACATAAGTCTCCTCACCGGGGTGAAGTTTTTCCTTCTGCACAGCTATCAGAAGGTCTTCAAGTTTGTTTAAGAGATCGAAAGCAGGCATATAATTTCCAAAAGTATTCGATTAAATTTAGAAATATTTTTTCTTTTCCTGACAGCAATTCCGATTTTCCAATAAAAAGTATTTTACTACAACCTGTCCAAAAGCAAAAAATCGTTGTGAGAATATTTTTTCTCATCAGAATGAAGGTTTTTGTCCTCAAACTTGCAAACATTAAGAAGGGGACAATGGATGCAATCAGGATTCTGCGGTCTGCAAAACTCCCTTCCGAGTAAAATCAGATTGCTGTGAAAACTGTGAGCCAGCCCGTCAGGTATTTTTCCAAACAGAAGTCTGAAAGTCTTTTCCGGCTGATTGCTTTTTACAAGTCCAACACGGTTAACTATTCTGTTCACATGTGTATCCACCGGACAAACATTCCTCCTCAACGAAAAAAGCAAAACACACGAGGCAGTTTTTACACCGACCCCTTTGTAAGAGGTGAGCTCATCAAGTATTTCAGTATCCCCCATTCGTCTGGTGTGCTCTAGATTGAGAGTTCCCCGTTTTTCCTGTAAATCATTCAAAACTTCAAGAATTGCCGCAGATTTCTGCCTCCCCAATCCCGCAACTTTTATCTGCTCTTCCAAATCCTCCCGGCTCAAATTTCTTATTTCTTCCCAATCCCTGAAATTTTCCTTCAGATTTTTATACGCCTTCCAGGAATTTTTGTCATTTGTGTTTTGCGACAAAATCGTACCAATCAGCACATCCAACGGATCCTGAAAATGGTCACTTCTCTGTGGCTCCCCGTAATATTCACGGAGCAGACTGTCAATCTTTTTTATTTTCGCTTTCATATCTGCCTAAGTTGAGTACCTGAGTACTTGAGTACTTGAGTACTGAGATTCCGAAGTTCCGAAGTTCTGTGGTTCCGAAGTTCTGTGGTTCCGAAGCACTCATGATTCATATAAGTTTGTTATTTTTCATGATCAAAATTACAAAAATAATTCACTTGTAAAATAATTAACACTCAAGTCACTCAGGTACTCCGGTACTCAAGTTTCTCAACCAAAAGGAGTTTTCATGCCCACATTGATGGTCAGCATATCAGGAATCAGGGGAATTGTAGGCGATGGTCTCGATCCCGAAATACTGGTAAAATTTACATCCGCTTATGCCAAATGGATAGGAAGCGGAACAGTTGTAATCGGTCGCGATTCAAGAATAACAGGAGCGATGGTTAGTGCAATTACTGCCGGTGCCCTCAATGCTCTCGGAATTAATGTAGTAGATATCGGGATAGTTCCAACTCCGACCGTTCAGTTTGCAGTTAAAACTCTGGGAGCTCAGGGTGGAATTGCGATCTCGGCGAGTCACAATCCGAATGAGTGGAATGCTCTAAAACTTCTCAATTCAACAGGTCAGTTTATGTCGCCTGAAGAACACAATGAAATGAAAAAATACCTCGGGCAACCCGCTGAATACAAACCATGGGACAAAATCGGTCATACCACATTTAATCACGAAATGCTCAAAAACCATAAAGAGAAGGCGCTTTTGCTTCCCTTTATCGATGTGGAATTGATCAGATCAAAGAAATTTAAAGTTGTTGCCGATTGTGTGAATGGCGCAGGTGTTTATGTGATCCCCGAGTTGCTCCGTGACCTTGGTTGCGAAGTGATCGAATTAAATTGTGAAAAGACAGGCATCTTCCCGAGATTACCCGAACCACTTCCTGAGAACCTCGTTGAAACGATGGCAAAGGTGAAAGAAACGGGTGCAGATCTCGCTGTGGTTGTTGATCCCGATGCCGACCGCCTCGTTCTTATCACAGATGAAGGCGAACCTTTTAGTGAGGAAAACACCATTTCACATGTGGTTAAATGGGTACTTTCAAAAAATCCGGGAAATGTTGTTGTTAATCTCTCAACCACCAGAACCGTGGATGATGTTGCCAAAGCTGCAGGTTGCGAAGTGTTCCGCTCCCCCGTCGGAGAGGCAAATGTCGTACAAAAGATGAAAGAGACCGGTGCAGTTATAGGTGGAGAAGGAAGTGGAGGCGTTATTTATCCTGCACTTCACTACGGCAGAGACTCCCTGGTTGGTGTTATCATTACACTCCAGCATCTTGCTGAGTTTGGCGGAAAACTATCCGATCTGAAACGGGCTTTACCTCAATATAGCATTGCCAAAAAGAAAATTGATATCTCCGGTAAATCACCCGACGAAGTTCTGGCTGCCATGGTGGAAAAATATAAACACGAAAAAGTTAATACCGATGACGGTTTAAGAATCGACTTCCCGGATCACTGGGTCCATTTCAGAAAGTCAAATACTGAGCCAATCATTCGTGTCATAGCAGAAACCACTTCCTATGATGAAGCAGTGAAACTTTGTGAAAAATATTTCGCGGAAATAATCTCCCTTTTATAGAACTCCGGAGTTCTGAGGTTCTGAGGTTCTGAGGTTCTGAGATTCTGAGGTTCCGTAAAGTTTTTTAACCGCTCGTCAAGTATTATTGTTGAAATTGCGGGTCTGTGCATAATTTGGAATTCGATTAAATTAAGGATTTCAAGATGCCAAGACCCGTTTTTTCATTACTGTTATTTTTACTCCTCTATATACCCTCTTTGGTTGCCCAAAATTCAGATCTCTTCATTTTCCGTGAATTTCAAAATGCGGTTAAGAAGGGAACGCGCACTTTTGACGGTGTGCCCGGTGAAAAATACTGGACCAATTCCGCGAAGTATAACATCAAAGCCGCTCTGGAACCGGTAACGGGGAAAATAAGCGGGAGCGAAATAATAGAGTATTCAAACAACAGTCCCGATGACCTTAAATCCCTTGTTTTCAATTTCTATCCCGATGTCTATAAAAAAGGGGCACAGCGAAATGTAAAATTCCAACCCGAAGATATCACCGAGGGGATGGTCATCCATGAATTAAAAATAAACGGAACTGATGTGCCCGCTGCCAAAATCCAACGAAACAAAGCACTCGGGCTCGTCAAACTGTCCGAACCTCTTAAGAAAGGTACTACTGCGAAAATAGAAGTGAAATGGGAATTTACCATGCCTAAAAATCCCGATGACAGAATAGGTACCTATGGCGATTCATCTTATTTCGTTGCCTACTGGTACCCTCAGGTGGCAGTTTACGATGATATTTCAGGTTGGGATATGGTCGGATACGAAGGTGAACACGAGTTTTACACCGATAACTGCAGTTTTGAAGTGGAATTGAATGTACCAAACGGGATACTCGTTTGGGCTACCGGTGACCTTAAAAATGGTTCGGAAATCTATTCCAAAGAATGCCTCAAGAAACTGGAAGACCTCAAAAACCACGACAATGTAACAGTCATCTGCCAACCGGAAGAAGTAAAAAATATTCTGTTGCCCGGTAAAACACATACTTGGAAATTTACAGCAAAAGATGTACCCGATTTCAGTTTTACAGTGGCAAATGCCGTCAGATGGGAAGCTGTAAATCTGAAACTTGAAAACGGAAAAAGGAATGTCCTTATTAACTCTGTTTATTCACCCGGCGATACACTCACTCCCGAAGTAATAAATCTGTCGAAGCACATAATAAAATATTTTTCCGAAGTCTTTCCGGCCGTCCCTTATCCATACGATTACATGACTGTCTTCAACGGAAGTGGCGGGATGGAATTTCCTATGATGGTGAATCAGGACACCGAGAATGACCGTTGGCTGACTACCTATGTTACCACTCATGAAATCGCACACATGTATTTTCCATTCCTTACGGGCACAAATGAAAAACGGTTTTCATGGCTCGACGAAGGGATGGCTGTTTACCTCCCGCTGAGCGAACAGACAAATATTTTCCCCGGATTGAAATATGACGAAATCAGTGCTGCAAACCTCAGCAGGAACATGGGAACTCAGAGTGATGTCCCTCTGATGGTGCCTTCCACATTTGTATACGGTCCGGCCCACATGATGGGTGCCTATTCAAAATCAGGTATCGCATTTCTGATTCTCGAAGATATCATCGGAAAAGATGCCATGCGTACAGCATTGCAAACTTTTATCAAAACATGGACACATAAACACCCGACACCCTACGATTTTTTCTTCTCAATAAACAAATCAACAGGTAAAAACCTCGACTGGTTTTGGAAACCATGGTTCTTCGAGTTCGGTTATCCGTCCCTGATCTTAAACGACAGCGAAGCAAACTCCAAACGAAAATTTGAAGTGGTTAAAAAAGGTAACTGCCCTGTGCCGATCCATCTTGAAATTGAATATGCCGATGGTTCAAAAGAAACTGTAACCAGAACCGCTGAAGTTTGGAAGAATGGTGAGAAATCAGTAACTTTCGACCTCAAAGGAAATAAAGAAGTCAAGAAAATTTCCCTTGGATCACCTAAGATTCCTAATGCAGTAATCCAATAATGCAGTAATGCAGTAATATTTCACGATTATTGCATTATTGGATTATTGCATTATTGGATTATTGCATTATTGGATTAAAAATGAAAAGTAAACTTCCCGGCGCACCCGTGTCAATTTTTGCAGTAATGTCAGCTTTGGCACGAGAGCACAATGCTATCAATTTATCGCAGGGTTTCCCTGATTTTGATCTCGATCCTGAGCTTATCGAGTTGATGGATATGAATATGCGCGCCGGGAACAATCAGTATGCACCTATGACAGGGGTGCAGCAATTGCGGGAAGTGATCTCGGAAAAGATATTCAGGGACTATGGCCGGCAATACGACCCCAATAACGAGATAAACATCACCTCAGGTGCCACTCAGGCGCTTTTTACTGCTTTTAATTCTTTCGTTTTTCCGGGAGATGAGGTTATTGTCATCGAACCGGCATACGATTCATACATCCCGTCAATAGTTTTGAATGGAGGAATCCCGGTTGCGGTTCCCCTTGAGGAAAATTTCAGATATGACTGGGACAGAATAAAATCAGCAGTTTCATCAAAAACCGCAATGATTGTGCTAAACTCTCCCCACAATCCTCTGGGCACTGTTTTTCACGATGACGACATCTCTGCGCTTGTAGAAATCACAAAGGATACTGACATCATTATTCTCTCCGATGAGGTTTATGAGCACATAATTTTCGACAGACGGACACACTTAAGCATGGCACGGTATTCGGAACTTGCGGAGAGATCAATTGTTATTTCGTCATTCGGCAAAACTTTCCACGCTACAGGGTGGAAGGTGGGCTATGTTGCCGCTCCCGCGAAATATATTGCGGAATTCAGAAAGATTCATCAGTTTACGGTTTTTGCGGTAAATACTCCGGCACAGATATCATACGCGGAATTCTTGAAAGACCCCGAACATTACCTCCATTTGAACGAATTTTATCAAAAAAAGCGGGATTATCTGAATGGCTTTTTCCGGAATTCCGGATTGAAATTCACACCTGCTGAAGGTACATATTTTCAGATTTATGACTATTCCGAATATTCAGATGATGACGATTTCACTTTTGCGAAGAAATTAACAGCGGATGCAGGTACTGCGGTGATTCCACTTTCACCGTTTTATTCAACTAGAAGTGATGCAAAAAAAATCAGAGTCTGCTTTGCAAAAAAAGACGAGATCCTCGAGGAAGGTGCAACAAGAATTCTAAAGTATCTGAACAAATAAGCTACATCTGCTTTCGATGCCATTTTGGGTTTGTCGGCAAGACAATCGGGACGATTGCCGCTCCTTTTAAAAATTTCAAACTTCAGCCCTCAGCCTTCATTGATTCATCCTTCAAATTTCAGCCCTCAGCCTTCATTTATTCAGCCTTCAATTTTCTGCCCTCAGCCTTCATTTATTCAGCCTTCAAATTTCAGCCCTCAGCCTTCGTTTACTCAGCCTTCAATTTTCTGCCTTATTTAATTTCAAGCAGATCCAGCATACTTGTTTTGAGGAATTTTGTGAAGTTGCCGGTGAGAAAGACAAGATCACTATGGGTAAGAGGTGTTTTAATTACCACAATGCGGTTGTAAATCAGGTCATCCTTCGTGAGATTTTCCTCATCGGTATTCAAATGAGGGATCTGAGCATCCTGAAGCCGTTGCAGCATTCTCATCGTTCCGTCACGGGTGCCTGACCCTTCGGTCCAAATACTTATCAGCTTGCCGTCGAAAGTCATCAACCAGTCCAGATATTCATCAACATAACCATAGGTTGCATCAAAAAGGTACACATCCCTTATCTGGTGGGTTATCCCCCCCTGACGGAGAATTTTTGAAAGGACTCTAACACCACCCGAATGACAGGCGATCACAATTTTGCCGGGGATTGTCTCTTCGATTTCTTTTCTCCCCTTCAGAGAATCCATAATTTCTGTCACAAGGCTCAAAAAGCCGTTTTCCCGCTCGAGTTTCCCATAATAGGAATCGGCTGCATTCTTCGGTCCTTCGGGTATCACAAAAATCGCATTTTTTCTTGCTTCCAAAAACTGGTCAAGCATTCTGAAACTGCCCAAAACACCATCAACAGTATTGTACCAGCCGTGAAAATAGAAAACAAAATCGACACTGTTCGTGAACTTATAGCCTGGCGGAACATATACCGCCACAGTATTGTCATCATAATGCCCCGAATACGGAAGTCCATTGTAACCATTGGCTCTTCCTTCTTCGGGAAATGGTGCGTTTTCCAGCCGGAACTTGTACAATCTCCCCGGCTCGCTCTGTGCAAAAAACGGGCTCGATGCAAGGGTAAAGAGGGCAAACAACAAATAAAGTGTAACAGTTATGGCAGATCTTTTTCTTATCACTATAGCAATACCACCTGGTGATCGAATGATTCGCCGTCCAGTTTTTCCATGAGATATTCGTAAAAACCGAGACCATATTTGTTTGCAAAATAGAAGTAGTTAATCTCCCTTTCCTGCAAATTGTCATTCGGCAGTATCATGGAATAACTTTTTTGTAACTGGTTCATCGTACTCTCATGCTTCCGTAATCTGGCAGCTTCAGCTTTACCTTTTAGCTCAACCAGGTATTGCAGGGTCCTTTGCTTGTTCTTCTCGACAGGATCACCCAGAGTCTTTTCGATTTCCGAAAGATAGTCCTTCAGATCATCAAAAATATTGCTCATCCTGTTTTCGGCGACTTCAAATTTTCCTTCTATGTCATACTCAGAAATCATCGAAGCAACCTTGTTAAAAATCTCTCCTTTTAATTCGAAATAATCATTAATGGTTAAATCAAATTTCTGTGAAAGAGTTTGGACACTTTTTTCCACTATTGTCGCACTTATTCTTGGCCACGCGATCGGTGTTGCCAGATTGAATGCCTTGTAAAGTTGTACAATCTGTGCAAAGTACGATATCTCGGCAGGTCCGCCAACATAAAAAGCCGTCGGAAAGAGCCAGTCCTGACAAACAGGTCTTAAAATCACATTTGCACTAAACATCTCAGGTGAACTTTCAAGGAGTTGCAATAACTCATCTTTCGAAAATTTGACCTTTTTTCTTTTTAATCTGAACTCGTTGTTTTCAAGCGGATCGAGGAGGTAACGCCCGTTTTCATTATTCACAAAAAGATTGATCGGACGGATTTTAACCTGTGCATGATATTCTTCATCGAGTCCCGCACTTATGGTTATAAGTTTGGTGGCATGTGCCCTGTAGTTTTCGAGTTCGTGCTTGAAGACGGGAATCAAAAGTTTCTTTACATCATTTGCCTGAGGATTAAATATCACAAGCCCGTACTTATCAAAAAACTTGAACATCATTTCACTGAACGCTTCAGCTACAGTTTTACCGGGACGGTAAATTGATGATAAGTAGTGAATAACATCCTGGGTAAATTCGGTTGGTCGCAGTGCCCCTTCCATACCGGAGATAAAGTCCTCTATCTCCTGCTCAAGGCGAATTCCACCAACACTTCCCGCTTCTTTTTCACCCTCTTCCTCGACCTTGTATGTAACGGTTTCAACTTTGTTCTCGTTGTTCAGAAGGTTTATAGAACTGATTTCTTCCAGGTCGTGATCGTCTCCGGCAAGCCAGAAAACAGGGACAAAATTGAAATCAGGATATTTTGCTGTGAGGTGTGCAGCCAGTTTGATTGCTGTAATGGTTTTGTATATAGTGTAGAGTGGACCACCGGCAAGTCCCAGTTGCTGCCCGGTGACTATTGCAAGTGTATTACGCTCTTCTAAAAGTTTAATATTTTGCGAAGTTTTGGCGGATATTCTCTTGCTGATATACTGATTTTTTATCGTCTGAGTGACCTGTTTACGGTCAGAAGGATACTTGGAGAGAACATCTCTAAAATGTGGCTCATATATTGCTTCGTTTCTGAAGTCCTTGATGTAATATTTGGCAACTTTTTTGAAGTTGTACAGATAATCAAGGTACAGAGGCGATTGCCCGGGTATCTCTTTAAAATTGATTTTCATTTTAAAAACTTTAAATTTTATGATTACTAAAATAGCTATTTAAGTGGTAAATGTTTCCTTTCCCGAAATATGTGCATTTAATCACCTCCACGGGTTCATTTATTTTTGCTCACAATCTGAAAAATGCTTAATTTAGGTTAACATTTCACTTCAATTATTAACGGAAGGAGCCAACTAAACATGGCCTTTTTACGCACTTCTCTGCTGTCCATTCTACTCACGGGCATGATTCTTGCCCAGGGTACGGGTGGAGAGACAGAAAGAGACTTGTCAAAATACTGGACGAGATTAACTCTTGACCAGAATTTTGCAACGGCTGCAGGAGATAACTCGTTTATTTATGTACCTGCTCCAAACATCAACCGCTATGTCCGTGTAACCGGTGCAGAAGCGACTTTATACCCCAATTTCAGACCTTTTCCTACTACCAATTCAACTCAATCCGAGCTGAGTATTGATGTTCATCCTCTTAATATGAATATCCTGCTCCTTTCTGCGAACTCAACTTCATGGTCGGGTTCCTCAGTTGGTACATTATATGGTACAGGTACCTACCTTACAACCAATGGTGGAACAAACTGGCAGGGCTGGGATGATCCTCCATACGGTAGAAACTCTGGCGATCCTGTTTCTGTTATCGCTCCTAATGGTTACATGCATGTTGGCTACATCCACAACAGTGGCGGCCAGGGTGTTGCCACTTCATCAAACAACGGTGTTAACTGGACAACCTCACAGGCCGGTGCAAACCCATCAAGCTCAGCAGATCTTCTTGATAAAAACCACATGACTGCTGACAAAGTGCCGGGAAGCCCCTATGCAAACAGACTTTATGATGCATGGACTGCCTTCCTGACCGGAAGCCCTAACAATAACAACATCGAACTTGTTTACTCAAGCAACAACGGTACAAGCTGGAGCACTCCAAAAAACATCTCCGGAAACCTTAACGCAGGCAGTCACTGCCAGGGTGTTAATCTTTCCACAGGTCCTAACGGCGAAGTATACGCAACTTTCGCAGTTTACGATCAATGGGGTGCCGGTGTTTATGGTGAGGATGCAATCGGTTTTGCAAAATCAACCGATGGCGGCGTTACATGGACTCCTGCTACCAAAGCTTACCAGGCTGCCAATTTTGGTATCCGTGGTAACCTGAAACCAACTTCAATAAGAGTTTCATCTTTCCCGTCCATGGCTGTTGACAGAAGCAACGGACCGGGAAGAGGAAACATCTATATCGTTTGGCCACAAAAAGGTGTAGCACCTGCCGGTAGTGATCCTGATATCGTGATGATCAAATCGACTGATGGCGGAACTACATGGTCAACACCTGTTCGTGTGAACAACGACCCTATAAACAATGCCAGAGATCAATATTATCCATGGGCTACTGTTGATCAGACCACGGGACATGTTTATTCAGTATGGTATGACAGCCGTGACATGAGCAATGACTCCGCAACTGTTTACATGGGAAGATCGATGGATTTCGGATCAACTTTCGAAAACATTAAAATCTCAGACTCAAAATTCAAACCTAAAGCCATTAGCGGTCTCGCAGGCGGATACCAGGGTGACTATATCGGTATCGCTGCAAAAGACAATACCGTTTGGGCTTACTGGGCTGACGACAGAACCAATGTTTATCAGGGATGGGTTGGTAAAGCCACTTTTGGTCCAACAATCAACCATACTGCTCTCGGTAACACAGAAAATCTTGCCGGTCCTTATGTTGTCAACGCAGTAATCGAATCAACCATCCCTCTCGCAGCCAATGGTGTTAAAGTCTATTGGGGAAGAGGAACCGGCGGTGAAATCACAGATTCATTGATAATGACCAACCCTTCAGGTAACAACTGGACAGCTTCCATCCCCGGAAACGGCCAGCCTGCTACCTATAACTACTACATCAAAGCAGAAGACAACACCGGTGGAGTTTCCACATTTCCAGCAGGTGCTCCATCAAATAAATTAAGCTTTGTTGTTGCAACTGATACCGAAGCCCCTGTTATTACACACTCGGTTATCGGTGACCAGTATAGAGAAACCTGGCCGGTCACTTTGAATGCCACCATCACTGATAATATCGGAATCGACAGTGCATATGTTGTTTACAAGATAAACACTGCAGGCACAATGAGGAGATTTAACCTCACAGCCGGAACCGGTAACGCATATTCAGGTGCTTTCAATGTAGACACTTCACTGATTGCTCTTGGCGATACTCTCTACTACAGAATTGTAGCCAAAGATGCCGGTGCTGCTCATACAGCAGGTTACCATCCGTCATCAACAACTTTCAATTCATTCAAATTTGTTCCTGACAACACTCTTCCTGTAGTTAATCATACTCCTCTTAGAGATGTTGCAAAGGTAAGATGGCCTGCGAAGGTTTCTGCTTCAGCTACCGACAACCTGGGTATCTATTCAGTGACTGTTCTCTACACCAAAAATAACGGTGCCCCAAATCAGTTCACATTGACCAACACTTCAGGCAGTCTGTATGAAGGATTCTTCAATCTCGACAGTACACAAATTGCAGTTGGTGACAGTATCCAGTACAGAATTAAGGTTGTTGATAATTCGACAAACCGCAACACTGTTTACTTCCCTGCTTCAGGTACCTCACAGTTCAAGGTAATCAACACACTTGGTGTGGTTCTTGTTCTTGATGATGATGTTGTAATGGCTGAGAGATCTACCGCTTCAAAAGGAAAGGGTGATGAGATTACTCCTCTTGGTGCATCAGGAAACATTATCAGCACTACCCTTACAAGTGAAGGTTACCTCGTCGACAAGATCAATTTTGCATCGCTCGATACTACAACATTGAATAATTACGATGTTGTGATCCTGTCTTCAGGCGCAAAAACGGGTACTATGTTCGATGATCTCGCCAAGAGAACCGCAATCGTTAACTACACACTCCGTGGCGGAAAAACCCTGGTTGAAGGTGGTGAAGTTGGCTGGATTTATCGCTACTCAAGTGCAACCTCAGACAAAGATCCTTACTTCAGAACCAATGTTCTCCAGTGTTCATCCTGGGTATCTGACATGTCGGGTACTGGTCTTCTTCGCAAGATCGTCCCCGGACATCAGATGTTCACTATTCCAAATCTGATCAGTGACTCTCTTGCTTTCACCGGTACCTCATACGGCGACCGCGATGCAATGAGAATCATCGCCGGCAAATCCGGTATCTATAAAATTGGCGGCTGGTATCCAACTTATCTTGATACCGCCGGTATCATACTTTATTCACCGAATAATAACCCTGCCAACATCAGAAATGTATTCTTCACCTTCTCTCTTGGCACGATGGTCAATCAGACCATGGCTGCCAAGCTGATCGTGAATACCATGAATTTCATGATGAGTGGTGGTTCAAACATCCCTGTGGAACTTACATCATTTAATGCAAATGCTGATGCAAATTCTGTACTTCTGACCTGGACAACAGCTACCGAGCTCAATAACCAGGGCTTTAGTGTTGAAAGGAAAAAAGAAGGCGGTTCATATACCAGTGCCGGATTTATTGCCGGTAGAGGAAATACCCTTGAACCAAGTGCTTATTCATTCGTTGATAAATCACTCGAATCAGGTAAATATACCTACAGATTGAAACAAGTGGATTTCGACGGTACATTCAAGTATTCAAACGAAGTTGAAGTGGAAGTTGGTTCTCCTTCAGTATTCGCTTTGGAACAGAATTATCCTAATCCATTCAACCCTTCAACCGTAATCAAATATTCGATCCCTGTTGACGGATTTGTAAATCTCACAATCTACAACACCATCGGTGAGAAGATCAAAACAATCGTTTCCTCTGTACAGAAAGCCGGAAGTTATGAAGTTTCATTTGATGCTTCAAAACTCGCTTCAGGTGTTTATATCTACAGACTTGAATCAGGTTCCTTCTCATCAGTAAAGAAAATGATTCTCAACAAATAATTCTGAGAATGAATTTATAATTCATAACTCATAAATTATAATTGAAAAAGGCTGCCCCAAAAGGCAGCCTTTTTTGTATTAAGTCCTTGACATAAGTTTTAACCAACCCCTGCGGCGAAATATGGGTGTGGCAGCTATGAGCTCTGATCTATGAACTATGAGCTGATCGCTAATACTCCGATGAATTGACAAAAATAACACCTCATATCTAAAAAAAAAGCCCTTTAGGGCGACATATGGATAGAATTCCGGCGCCCAAACTTCAAAAAAGCCCTTTAGGGCGACATATGGGTAGAATCCCGGTACCCAAACTTCATAAAAGCCCTTTAGGGCGACATATGGGTAGTACTATAGCAACTCTTCCCTATCATAACCGTAGGCTTTGTAAAATCTTTTCCTCTCCGACATCGTACTCTCTTCCAAATGATGCACTTCCTGATTACGAATATAATTGTGAATTCTGTCCAATTCAGAATGACCAATTGAGAATGCAGCATAACCTTCTTGCCAGGAAAAATGCCCGTACAGAAACTTCTTTTCATTGATGAACTTCGCAGAATTTGCCTTTATGTCTCTAATCAGTTCTGATACACTTTGAGACGGATTTAAACCAAGCAGGATATGAAGGTGATCTTCTACTCCATTGATTTCCAGCATCTTATGTCCCTTGTTCGAAACAATTCCGGTGATATATTTTAAGACTTCCTGCCGAAAGATTGATTTTAGAACCTTTTCCCGTTCTCTAACACTAAATACAATGTGAATATACATTTGTGAGAATGTTTTGCTCTGCATAAAATTCCCAAAATTATTGATTACAAAATATCAATATATTTTCTTCCTATCATATAATTTACACATATGCCACCCTAAAGGGCTCTTTTGGAATTGGGTGTCTCGGTGCTACACTCATGTCGCCCTTACGGGCTTTTGTTATGTTGGTTGCCGGGAATCTGCCCACATATCGCCCTAAAGGGCTTTTTTGGAATTGGGTGCCACGGTTCTACACATATGTCGCCCTGAAGGGCTCCAATCCCCCCTCACTGCGAAAATCTGCCTGATCCGCGTGTATCTCTGCGTCCCCTGCCCACATATCGCCACAAAGCCTCATTAAACTTGACAACTCATTCTGCTTCAAAATATTCTTCGCAATTATTCACTCATCATTTAATACTTTCGTTTAATTATTAATAATGCTGCTGGTCAAGATCTTTGCGGACTAAATGATAATTTTTCATAATTTTGTACTCGAAAAACGATGTACCCGGAGAAAGGCAATAATCAGTTTTAATACAGCATTTCATCCACCCCTCCCCGGTTTACAAGTTAGTTTAATCATCATTACATCATCAACTTTCTTTTCAAAGAAAAATTTCAGGAGAGATTCTTATGAAGAAAAGTCTTTATTCACTCCTTGCCGTTGCCGTTTTGACTACAGTAGTCATAACAGGATGCAAAGCCAAGGATGAAAAAACACCGGCAGCCCCAACACCAACATCTCAGGAAGACCTCGTAAAAAGAGGAAAATACCTCGTAGCCATCGCAGGTTGCGACGACTGCCACAGTCCCAAGGTTTTTGGTCCTAAAGGTCCATCACCCGATCCAAACCTTCTGCTCTCAGGACACCCCGAAAATGTACCTCTCGATGCAATCGACAAGAATGCTTTAAAATCATGGGTACTGTTCAACGGAATGAACACGGCAGCGGTCGGACCATGGGGAGTTTCATTTGCAGCTAACATTACTTCGGATGAGACAGGTATTGGAACCTGGACAGAACAGCAGTTCATCAAAGCGATGAGAGAAGGAAAATACAAAGGACTTGACAACACAAGACCTCTCCTTCCTCCAATGCCATGGCCATCATATGCCAACATGACAGATGAAGACTTAAAAGCGGTTTTTGCATATCTGAAGACAACAAAACCCGTCAGAAATTCTGTACCTGCACCAATTGCAATGAAGGATATAAAATAAACTAAAAAGGGCTGCCTGATAACCCGGCAGCCCTTTTTCCTATCTTTAAATCAACCCGCTACATCCCAAGATATTCCAAAACGAGCTTCATGAATTTGTCCCTCTGCTCCGGAACAATAATTGTTTCAAAAGGGAAACCGGACACAATAGATTTACGCAATCCTCTATATCCCACTACCGCACTATTCGTATTCTCTGAATAACGAAGGAGTGTTTCCCCTTCCTTTTCAGGATTGATTGCTTCAGGGGCTTCCACCCTGTAAATTTTATCTGAATGAATTGTATTAAATTCGAACTTCTCACCCGTAAAAATGCCTGCATTACTCACACCGAACACCCTGCCTGAAGTCGATGCGAAATGAGTACCGAGTTTTGATTTGAGCACTCCCGATCCGAATTTAGCGGTCATTGAATCCGTCTCAAGTTCTGAACCGGTATATGATCCGCTTATAAAAAGCGATTTCCCCCCTGCAAGGTAAGCGGTCAAAAGATTCATCATATTTGGTGTAAACAATCTGAAATTCTCAGATTTTACCGGTTCCAATCCAACTGAAATCTCCGATCTTTTCTCTTCTCCTGCAATTATATCCACCAGATCGAATCCTTGCAGATCCACCCTACCTGTTTCCACAGATTCATCACTCGAGCTGCTAAATGAAAATCCTGCATTCAGAATTGATTCACCATGTATTGCGGGATAATCAAATGTATTTCCGGCAATCACTTTGCATTCCATATTCGATTTGGAAGCTCCGAATCCGGGTGCATCATTCGACTTGAAATCTGAAGCCCTGTCAAAATCGACCTGCTCTCCGGTAAAGGCAACATCTTTGTTAAGTTGAACTCCCTCATCAAAATTAAACTGGAATCCCTCAAAACCCGGTTTTTCAATTGTCTTTGGCGCATCAAGCCTGTCAAATGAGTTGACCACAAGAATTTTTCGGGATCTGTTTTTCCCTATACCTGCAGCAAGAATTTCTGAAGGAAAACTTTCCCCGCCACTGTTGACGGCACATACCTTGTAACTGACAACCTGACCAACCGGGATCTGCTGGTCCACGAATTGTGGTTCATAAGTAAACCTGCCATTGTCAAATCCACCGTTACCCGTTCTGCGGTAAACTACATATCCTGTCGGTGTTGCAGTTGGTTCAAGCGGATCTTCCACCGGTTTCCAGCTCAACTTCACATCTTCACCGTCAGGTATAGCTGAAAAATTATTGACGGGAAGTGGTTGAACAGCAAATCGGCCTGAATTTGATGAGCTGATAAACCTTAACATTCCTTTATAAATCGCTCTGGCGACCGCAAACTTGAATGAAGGCTGCCAGAAAAATTTCATTTCTGCAAAATTCTGATGTGACAGAAGTTCGAGAAGAATACCGGGTACATTTCCTCTTACTGCCTCCGCATAGTTGGCATCCATAAGCTCTCTGCGAGTCCACTTCCGGTCAAACAGCAATTTAATGTCATCAACAATCTGACTTTGCACAATATCTGCCAGGTCGCGGTTTGCCATCCTCGATCTTCCACCGGGGAAATATGTCGTATCCATCCCTACGGAACTGTAAATCATCAGGGTGCCAACAACCGAGTCACCTCCGAGAACACCCGCATCGGTATGCCAGGCAAGAGACAAATCAACAGGTATTTTTAATCCCTCTTCGTTCCGGTTTTTGTTTGGTCCCGCAGGACTTCCGTTAAGCCAGTTGACATATTCACTTCTGGCTCTGTAATCATCGGTATAATCATCAATGTTCTTGTGGAGATTATACACGAGTGTATCGTTCACACCGAGGTACTGAAGATAATACCTCGCAGCCTCAGCAAATTTGGGTCTGCCACTAGTTTTTCCATTCCTTTTAATGACTCCCGTTCCGCCACCAAACCGTACTGCATCGGAAGTTACTACACCTTTGTTGTTGCTCTTGTCAGAAACTTTTACGCACGCACCGCTTTTGTCTCTCCCCTGCCTAAATTTGAATGTGCCCAGATAAATCCAGGTTCCCCATCCTGCAGTCTGGTTGACTTTAAAGGAAGTGCTGCCTCCGGCATGATTGACTGTATATGTGGCATCCGAAACATTTTTGCCGTCAGAATCTTTTCCATAAGAAACATAAACCGCATATTCACCTGTTTCTGGAATTGACGGTACATAATACAGGGGCTTTGATTCTTCATTTTTTGCCTCTGTTCTTAGATAACTCCCAAGGCTGAATGGATTAACATTAGCTTCGTATCCCTCCTTTTGAAAGAGAAATCCCTTGCCGGTCTTTTCCCATTCAGAACTGTTTTCAATGATTAAATCACCGGTGCCGCCATCAGCATCAACCACCACTTCATTTGTCTGGATATCCCGTTCACGCGGTAAAAAGACTCCCGCACCGGCATTCTCAAGCATCGGAACAAGATACGGTATCACTATGGAAGTTGTAAGCAGGTCTTCCACAGTCCCCCAAAGCCTTGCCCTCTGCCACTGCCAGCGATCATCTTCATGGCTGTAGTACCACCCGTGTGAGTTCCAGACTACAACATTTCTTCCAAGGAGTCCATTCTCAATTTCAAATGGTCGGTTGAGATTTGTAACGAGTCGAAATGGTGCCCGCTCAGCAGGCAGTCTGCTTTTATCAATGTCACTTTTCAGTCTGTAATAATTCGGCACCATCTCCTTTAGTTCAAAAGGACCGAGATATATCTTCAAACCCTTCTTTGCATATCCGTTGGCATCCTTAAAGTCCATAAACGACTTTGTCATGGATGCTATATTTTCCTCCCTTATCACTTTTCCGGAAGAACGGCGATTGAGACCAATTACCAGCTCACCGGCTGCTGTGATGTAAACTGTATCCACCTTTGCCGCTGCAGGTAAATTATATTTGGCAAAATCCTTCTTCAATTCGGCAGCAAGTTTTTTTCTAAATTCAGCAACTCCATTGTTACCCTGATTTTGTGCTCTCAAAGGTAGAATTAAAAACAACAGGAGAGAAAAAACTATAATTTTTACACATTTCATTTATATCGGCTCGTTTTATATTTAAGAACTCAATTTTCAAAATTTAATCACCAAAACTTACAAAAACCCTGATGAAGAAAAACAAAAACCTCGCCATTTTTTTATTTTTTGCTGCTCTTGTTCAAATCTATGTCATCTACCATTTTTACGAGAAGAGCAAGGAAAATGACAGAAAGGAAATATTTGTCCTCAGATCACAGGCTTTTGAGAAACTGACCACCGGCTACTTCGACTCGGCTGTGAAAATATATTCCAAAATTCTTGATATCGATTCCAAAGACAGTTCTGCCCACCTCTTCAGAGGACTTGCCTATCAGGGACAGAAAAAATATGACGAGGCAATTGCTGACTTTAATGAGGTGTTGTCGGAGGACCCTAACAAAGTTGATGCCATCATTCTCCTCGGAAATCTCTATTCGGAGAAAGGTGATGATAAAAAAGCGATCGAATACTACCTGAGAGCGGAGAAAATTGAACCGGGCAATCCACTTGTTCCTGTTTACAAATCGGCATATTTCCTGAAAATGAAACAACCTGATGCAGCAATTACTGAACTGGAAAAAATTCAAAAGTTAAAACCCGATTTCGAAAGTCTCCAGGCGTTTTTTGGAGAGGCTTATTTTCTGAAAGGTGAATTGGAACCGGCGAAAATATACCTTCAAAATGCCACTCAGATGAGCAGTGCAACATCAAAAACCTGGCTGATGCTTGGAAGTGTGCTTGCGATAAGTGGAGATAAAAAGGGGGGATGTGAGGCGTTTGAAAAAGCAAACCGCAGCAATTCAAAAACTGCTGCGGATTCGCTCAAAAAATATTGTGAATAAGGTGCAGTTACTCTATTTTCTCAAAGCAAACATGAGATTGCTTCTGCCCTGTTCCCAGTAATATCCAATTCCGAATGGCAATGGTTTTACATTGTCTTTTTTGCGGTAAGCATCCTGAAGATCTCTCTGGACTCTTCCTGCAAACATTGGAATAGGTGAAGTGTAGGTTCCGTAGAATCTTCTTTCCCACTTCTTCTCATCGAAATATTTAAGGGGAATACCACTATCTTCCTGAACCATATATTTTGCGTTTTCAACGACAAAATTTCTGATACCGTCGAAACCGCCCTGATGCATCAGATATGAGGCTGCCTTTGCCATCGAAGCGAAAGGTTGCATTTCCTTCACGAAGTTCTGGAAATCGGTTTTCTTCGGGAATCCTCCATCTGAAAGATCTGTGCTGAAAAAGAAAAGTTTCTTCACAACTTTCTCTTCTTTGTCGGTGAATTTAATCATCACACCATCATATTTGGTCTTTGTTTTTCCTGATGAGGAGTCAGACTTTTCGTATGTGAGTTTTCCGGTTTTGTCCAGTTTGATATACTCGATATCGAGCACTTTATGGTCTGTCTTTGCCAGGAATACCATAAGTACCGGTACAATTCCGTTTACTCTGCCGGGCTGAAAATCGGATGCCATGTCGATAGTCTTAAAAAATCCGCCTGAGATAAGTGTAGCAAGTGAATTCTGAAGACTTGCGAGATAACCACTCAAAACATTTTTGTCAAGCTTTTTCAAATCAGGCAACTGTCCTACAGGTTCAAGACCTATGAGTACATAATTGTTGAACGACGGGAAAAATGTGTTTGCAAAAAGGAAATCAGGACCACCGAAAGGGTAAAAGAGGGTTTTACAATCGGCTGAGATGTCTTTAAGCTCTGTAGCCACCCACTCTCTTATCGGTGCAAGTCTTTTCTTTTCCAATCCTGCCCATTTTGAATCAAAACTTTTTGCATGATTTTTCCAGGTGTTTGCTTTAAAAAGTGGAGCAAGTTCACTGGTCGAATCAACTTCAATGCCGGCAAAAAATTTCGCCATATCGTCATACTTTGAAGTGAACTTTGTGGCATCGTATGCTTCGGTTGCAGTAACTGATTCCGCCTTTTTAGGGGTTTCTGCCTTTAATGTATCTTTTCCTGCAGGAGGAATGTCTCCGGCATTGGCACTTTTATTGCAGGCTGCAAAAGAGAAGGAAGCCGTCATAACAGTGATTAAAAAGAGTACGGGGAATGATCTGATGATTTTTTTCATTTTCTATCCGTTTATTTTAGAATTCTTGTCGCTCTTATGAATCTTTTTTTGTAATACTGATTTTCCAGGGGGGTAATTACAACTCCTGTTTTTCTTCCCTCGGCATGGATGAACTTTATTTCACCGTTCGAATCTCTTTCATAAGCCATCCCGACATGGCCAATCCAGTTGGAGTTGACATTGCCGCCTCTAAAGAAGATTAAATCTCCCGGCTGAATTTTTGAATATGGAATATCTTGTCCGAGGATACACTGGTCTGCGGGCATCCTGGGGATTGGTTTGCCGATTTTATTATAAAGAAAATACATAAACCCTGAGCAGTCAAAACCCCGTTCTGTTGTACCACCCCAGACATAAGGATATCCTAAATATTTTCTTGCCAGCGACAACAAATTATTTACGGTAGCCTGATCTGTGAAATAATCGGGTACTTTATATTCGTCATTTATGACCACCCCGGCGGGCAGCTTGTATACATTTTCTAAATAATCCCTGTGAAGTGTAATGAAATTTTGGTTTGGTAATGCTGAATTAAGTGAACTCATGATCGATAATATATATATCAGATATGGTGCCATAATCCTCCTGTTATATTATAAAAAAGGTCCGGGATTTCCATAATTAAGAGTAAATCACCGGACCGTTAATTTCTTTTACGGAAGCAGAATTGCCGCTGCAATCACTGTCGTCCAAAGGCCGTTTTTATGTCCTTCAGCAGACTGCGTTACATTAAATGAACGGACAATTTTACCCGACATTTTGTAAATATTTTCTCTTTCGCTCCAGTCAACCTCCGGGTTAAAATCTATTCCCAAAGTGGTTGCAAGCATGGTGGCAGCAAGGTCTTCCGCATACTCGCCGCACACTTTTTCCGTCTCACCGTAAGGATGGTGTTCTGATAGATATCCATAAAGGCTTTTATCGGCAGGTATGGCTACACCAATCGAAGAGGCTATAAGCCTGTTCGGTTCGTTTGTCTGGTTACGGGCCATAACGCAAAATGTAACCTGACCCGGTTTTAAATATTTGAGACCCTCTTCCTTCGAAATTCTTTTGCAATCGGGGGGATAGATACTGCTGACTGTAACCAGGTTACACATTTCAATTCCGGCACCTCTTAATGCAAGCTCAAAAGAAGCTAAATAATCTTTATGTCTGCCAACGCCTTTGGTAAAAAACATCCGAGAAGGTACGAACACCTTTTTTCTCCTTCCTGTTTTTATTTATAAAAATAAAAATGAACTAATATTTGCTCCTCTTTCTTTCTCTTTCCATCTCTCTTTTCGCAATCGACTCTCTCTTATCATAAAGTTTTTTACCTTTTGCAAGGGCAATTTCAACTTTAACTTTGCCATTTTTGAAATAGAGAGCAAGAGGAATAATCGTGTACCCTTTTTCTTTGACTTTCTGATTCAATTTCTTTATCTCAACCGCGTTGAGCAGAAGTTTTCTGTCTCTGAAAGGATCATGATTATTAATGTTTCCCTGAGAATATTCGGAGATGTGGGCACTTTTCAACCAGGCTTCATTGTTTACAATTTCCACAAATCCGTCAGTCAGATTGCACTTACCGGCACGAAGCGATTTAACTTCGGTTCCCTGGAGTACAATTCCGGCTTCAAACGACTGTATAATACTGTATTCAAAGTGAGCTTTTCGATTTCTCACTATTATTTTGATATTTGCCTGTTCCACTTGCCTAATCTTGAATATTCGAACTTTAAATATATGCAATAAAAGTCACAGAGTAACGAATTTGTAAATCAGGGAAAAAAAATTACTTCCCGGGTTTACTGTTACGGTACTCTGCGACTTTCAGATTTTGTTCAGTCTGTTCGACTTATTTCAACAAATTTAACTTTCTGACAGCAGTAAATTCTCCTGCCTCCAAACGGTAAAAATAGATACCGGAAACCAGACCCGCTCCATCAAATGAAACCTTGTGGTAACCTGCTTCGAGGTATCCGTCTGCCAGCAGAGCAACCGCCTCACCGAGTGTATTATAAACGGTCAGTCTGACATTCCCGGCTTTTGGAGTGTTGAAAGATATTACCGTCGATGGATTGAACGGATTGGGGTAATTCTGCTCAAGTGAATATAGAGCAGGCGCGCCAATTTCCACCTCGATCTCATTCGAGTATGCGAAAGAACCATCGTTATCCATCTGCTTCAAACGATAATATACTTTTTGTCCGGTTACATTTTTATCGGTGTAGGAGTAATAAACGGGAGAAGTCACGGTTCCATTTCCATTTACAAAAGCAAGCGTTTCCCAGTTTTTCCCGGTTTTTCTCTCAATGTTAAAACCTTTATTGTTTGTCTCAGTAGCTGTCTGCCAGTTGAGGGAAACAGTATTGCCATCAACTTTACCGTTAAAAGAGACAAGCTCGACAGGAACGATTTCAGAGGAAACCTTGTAAACCATTCCACCGGTTCCTACGAGAACAAACTGGCTGCTGTTAATTTTGTGAGCGGCTAAAAAGTCGACACTTTTCATTGAGGTATCAATAAGGGTAACATTACCAACCCTTCTCATCAACACGCCTGATCTGCCGACTGCCCAGACATCATCGGGACCCATTATGACGATATCGTGCATCACCTTGCCCTGAAGAGCAACGGTATCGGAAAGAAGTGTAACCGTCTGGAAACCATCTGTAGTCTTGTAAAACGCGCCATTCTCGCCACAAATGTAACCGGTATTGGCATCAACCATCGCGACTCCCGTAACCTGTCCCGCAGGGACTGCCATGGTTCCGTGACTAAAATTCACACCATCGGTCGATTTAAATATTCTTTCACCCGAACCAACAGCATAGCCGGTGGTTGGATTCACCATCTTTATGTCATACAGAGTGGTTAAAGGCAATGTTGTCTGGTTTGACCAGTTAACGCCCTGATTTGTCGTATAGAGTATTCCACCTTCATTGTTTACCAAGTAACCTGTGTTTATATCAGAGAAAGCGAGTTTATAATTTCTGGTGGTTGATGTTCCAAGTGATCTGTTCAACCAGGAC
The DNA here is from genome assembly GCA_017302895.1 of Ignavibacteria bacterium. NCBI lineage: Bacteria > Pseudomonadati > Ignavibacteriota > Ignavibacteria > Ignavibacteria bacterium. The sequence goes on from JAFLBV010000002.1 coordinate 1,101,397, forward strand.
TGCCCGTTGTCAGTTGAAGCAAAGAACGCTCCGAGTCTTCCGCAGGTGTAAACATTTGAACCGGATGTGTAGGCATCATATAGCATGTCGCCAACCATAAATGAGGATTTTTTCCAGGTCAAACCCCCGTCAGTAGTCTGGTGAAGTTCACCCCGGTCTCCAACCACGGTATATTTTTGGTTGGTTTCGGCATAAACTCCGTACATGTCTCTTGAAGTGGAGCCCGTGGTCTTCCAGGTGGCACCGGCATCGGTCGAGATTGCAAGATTAGCGAGATATCCGCCTGCAAGAATTTTATTACCATCTTTAAGGGAGGTTCTGATAACTTCTGTTGAGAAAAGAGGGATGTTTGTCCAGGTAGCACCACCGTCTGTGGTTCTGATCACCACACCATTGGAACCGAGAAGAACACCGTTGGATGCATCATAAAATTCGAGGGAGTAAAGTGCAACCGTTGTTGGGGTTGTAACTGCTGCAAAAGTCACCCCGCCGTCCGTACTCTTGTAAGCTCTTCCGGCAGTACCGACTACATAAAATGTGGTTGCATCAGCTTTCCGGATTCTGTAGAGAGTTGTTGAGAGACCCGGCATGGTACCCGCTGTCCAGTTTGCTCCACCGTCAGTAGTGTACATATACTGACTGCCGCTGCCCACGGCTATAGCGGCTGACTGACCGGTCCATTGGATGTCATATAATGTTCTGGTCGGGATTGCATTTGTTACAGAACTCCAGGTAGCACCACCATCAGTGGTTTTTATCATATTGACCGAACCAACAGAACCGCCCGCGACATAACCCGTGGTTGCATTGAAGAAGTGGATATAATTAATACTCCCTGTGTAGACAGCAGGTGCACTTATGTTCGTCCACGAAACTCCTCCATTGGTCGTTTTGTAAATCACTCCTCCGTTTCCGCCGATGTAACCTGTTTGCTCATCAACGAATGAAATGGCATTCAGATTGTCACCCGCAGCAAAGGATGAGGGGAGTGTCTGCCAGTTGTTGCCACCATCGGTTGATTTGCTGAAATTACTCGCAACACTGAGTGAGTAACTCACGGCAAAAATCGTATTCCCGGCTTTGCTGAAAGCCCTGAAATCATCCGGAATGAGCGGTTTTTTGATAACCTGCAAATTGCTGCTGAGTGGCTGAGCAATAAGAGGAATGGCAACTGAAAGCATAAATATAAAGTAAACAAAACTTCTTTTCACTGTAACTCCAAAATGTGAATAATCATTCTGCAAGTTAAGAAAAAAGTGGAATTATTCATTTATTTATGCATGTTTCAGAAAAATAATTAGCTGCCTTCTACCAGGTGAAACCGACAGGCATGATCATCATGACTCCGCTCATCTTGCTTATTCTTTCCACTTCCTTAATATAAAATTCAAGCTTTCTGGCGGTTTCACTTTTGATAAAAAAGGTACCGGCCTTTGCTTCAAGATTACGCATCAGTTTCTGGAAAAATGTTTCAGATGTGCTGCTGTAGGATACAGTATAATCTTTCAATTTAGCCTTATTGGCTGCAATCTTAATTGCATCATACAAGCCACCCAAGGTATCAACAAGTTTTTTTTCCATTGCTGCAGGGGCAAACCAGATTCTCCCCTGTCCGATTTCATTTGCCTCGTTCCTGGTGATTTTTCTCTCTTTGGCTACTATTCCGAGGAAGGTCTCGTAAGTGGTATCCACATTCATCTGCATCACCGACAATTCATAATTTGTCATCGGGCGGCTGCCTGTGAAAAAGTCGGCGTAAGGATTGGTCTTTACTGTATCGAAGTTTATTCCAAGCTTGTCGCGCATCAGTTTTTGGGTGTTCATTACAAGTCCAAAGACACCAATGGAGCCTGTGAGAGTGTTCGGTGAGGCAACCACTACATCACCGGGTGCGGAAATGTAATAGCCACCGGAAGCGGCATAATTCCCCATTGAAATAATCAACGGTTTTTTACTTCTTAAAAGCTGAAGCTCATGGTACATAATATCGCTTGCCATGGCACTCCCACCGGGAGAATTGACCCTTAGGACCACAGCCTTTACCGACTCATCTTCAGCAGCGGCTTTTACTGCTTTTACGAATGTCTCACTGCCGATATTGTCGTCATTGCTCTTACCCATGACGATATCACCTTCAGCATATATAATTCTGATTTCGTCCCCCGTTTTGTATTTAAACTTTCCTGCACCGGTTTTCAGATAGCTTTCGAACGAGAGGTACTCAGGATTTTCGGAGAGTTTCAAACTCTTCTTCACAATCGAATCAATTTCGTGATTATAAACGAGCTCATCCACTATTCCGGCATTTTTTGCAGATACTGCATCAAAAACTGACAGTGAATCTGCAATCGAGTTTAATTCCTTCAGGTCAAGATTCGTTTTTTGCGAAATCTTTGTAAGTATCGAGCCCCAAAGTCCGGTGAGATATTCTCGCATCTGAGTTTTGTTCTCTTCACTCATATTGTTAGCAATAAATGGTTCAACAGCACTTTTATACTTGCCGGCTCTAATTACCTGGACATCAAGTCCGATGGAATTGAGGAGATTTTTAAACATCGGCACTTCGGCGCTTAATCCTTTTAACATTACGCCACCCCGCGGATTCAGATAGATGCTGTCTGCCACCGATGCCATGTAAAGTCCTCTCAAACTGTAAAAGTCGGAAAAGGCTATTATCTTTTTGCCGCTTTTCCTGAAATCAGCAAGTGCATTCCAGATTTCTTCAAGATTTGCCAAATTTCCGTTTGCATCCCCGACCTCAAGGTAAATAGCTTTGATATTAGCATCTTCCTTCGCACTTTTTATGGCATTCACATACTCCTGAAGGCTTGTCTTTTTTCCACTTTCATCGGTAAAAAGATTCGCAAACGGGTCATCCTCCTGCTTCGGAGAATCGATGATCGCCTGTCGCATTGTTATCTTCAGGATTGAATCGGGTTTTACCGTCACAACCTCACTGCTCGAAAGTCCGGCTATGAGGATGAAAATAAATCCGAATGATACCAGGAGTATTCCAAAACCTGCTATCAAAAATCCAAGCATTGATGCAAAAAGCATCATGAAAAAATCTTTAACTCCACGCTTTGGAGGTGGATAATATGGATTGTAGGGTTTAGTGTCTGACATTTTAGCTCTGATTTTATTCTTCAAAAATAATACGGTAATATATTAAATTGCAGTTTGATTTTTCATATACCGGCAATTCAATGATCCCACGATCGGGAATATATTTTTTCATTCTTTCATTTCTCCTCCTGCACAATTACAATTATTGTTCTTCCACGACTTCCCATATCTCCGGTCTGCCAATAATCTTTAATTATGCTCCTGCCACATACGGTTACGAACCTCAAAACTGGGGAGCTTCACAGGATTCGCGCGGGATAATGTATTTCGCAAATACTGAAGGCATCCTCGAGTATGATGGCGTCTCATGGCGTATAATCCGCCTGCCAAAGGGTGAAACCTGCCGCGCTCTCCACCGCTCCTCTGATGGCACGGTTTATGTCGCCGGATTCAATGAAATAGGAAAACTCCAACTTAATTCCTCAGGAAATGCTGAATACCACTCTCTAAAATCTAAAATACCGGCACAAAGCAACAATTTTTCGGATGTCTGGTTGATCGCAGAGTTAAACGGTAAAATATACTTCTCTACATACGACCGGATCTTTGTTTACGACGGAAATACATTTACGGTTATAAACTCATTAAGAAATATAGTCTCGATGAGGACCATAAATGGCAGTCTGGTGATCCTTCGTAAAGATGAACAACCCCGGACGCTCTCGGGTTCACAATTCATACCGCTTCAAAGAGAGGAATTCACTCTTCCGGGTGAATTGTACATGTCTCTCCCCTCTGATGATGGTGGTTTTATTTTTATTACAAAAACCGGAGTATTTTACAGGTTAAAGAACTCCGGATATGAAAAACTTTCAGATGGATTTACGAATCTGGGTGACGGCTCCGCTTTCTACGATGCTGTCTTACTGTCAAACGGAGATTTTGCCATTGCTTCATTAGAGTCAGGACTGATTCTGACAGACAAAAAGGGACAGCCTAAACAGGTTATCAAACAGGAAACGGGACTCGGACACAATACAGTCTATGCCCTTTTTCAGGATAACGAGGGGAACCTCTGGATGATGCTCGAAAACGGTATTTCCAGAATTAACATCAACTCGCCGGTCTCAATTTTTGACAACAGAACAGGTCTGCCCGGGGCTGCCTACAACACTGTGTTTTACAAAGGCCGGTTGTTCGCCGGTACAAGTTTTGGTGTCTATACCTCTAAACTCGAAGGCACACATTTCGGCACTCCGTTCGAGAAGGTCTCCAAAAACATAAGTGATTCCTGGGATTTTCTCAAGTATCGAAACAATATCTACCTGAATACCGGGTCAGGTTTCTTTCTGATTGATGATACGCGAGAAATATTAATCGATTCGTCATACTGTTTCTCGGCAACCTCGGTTTCCGATGACTCGTCTCTCATCCTTCTTGGTACAGATTCCGGTGTAAAACTGATTCAAATGGATGAAAAAGGTGAAAGGGCTGTTATGTCCCGGACGATTGAAGGTATCTCAGGACAGGTAGACAAAATCGTTCAACACGGTCCGCGGGAATTTTGGATTCAGATTCAACCGCACACAGTAATCAGAATGCGGTTTACACAAGGATATCTAAATGCTCCAAAATTGGAATATTATGAAGATGATTTTTCGGGAACAGGTTTCAACCCGACATTGATGAATCTTAACGATGATCTTTATGCTGTGACAACAAAAGGCATATATTATCTGAATTCACAGAAAGATACATTCATAAGTCTGAAAAATACCGGGCTGCAACAGGTCAAAAATCTCTATACGGTTCCTCTCGTTAGCATAATAAACAGTCAGAATATAGTACTTTACCTCGAAGGTATTATTTACAATGTTGAAATCAGCCAGACTGATTTTTCATGTAAATTCTCACAACTCGGGAGAGTCAGAACAGCGTCAATATACGGAATCAGTACCAATTTTCAGTCTCCAAACCGTGAGATCTGGCTTTCCGCCACCACCGGATTAATAAAGTTTGACGCCGGAGCGAATAAATCCAAAAGTGACATCAATGCCTTTTTTCGCAGTTTTCAAATTGGTGATTCACTCTATTTCTCGGGTGTTACCCGTAACGGTGATTTAAAAGATATTCCACCCGGAAGTAACATTACAGTTACATTCGCCGCTCCCGGTTTTCAGGATGAATTTAACATAATGTATCAGACCTGGGTCCAGGGACTCGATACAAACTGGACGCAACCCGGCAGAAACAGTTTCAGAGAATTTTACAATATGCAACCGGGCAATTATCTGATCAGAGTGCGAGCAATTCTTTCTTCGGGGCAAGTATCTTCGGAAGCTTTTTATTCACTGGAAGTCGATTCCTACTGGTATGCCAACTTCTTTGCTTATCTCCTTTATGCCCTGATTTTAATTGCTCTAATTGTCCTTTTTATCAAAATAAGAACTGCTGAAATACTCAAAGAGAGAGATGATCTCGAAGATATGGTTTCAGAAAGTGCCGCCGAGCTGAAAAAAGCCAATCAGGAGTTAAGTTTTAAAAATGTCCAGCTGCAGAGGATAAACAGCCAGCTCGAAAAACTTGACAGGGAAAAAAATGAATACCTCGGAATAGTAGCTCACGATTTGAGAAATCCAATTTCGGGTATTATGGGCTTCGCTGAAATTATTACTGATGAGGAGGAAGAACTCAAGAAATCTGATATAGCCCGTTTTGCAGAAAATATAAGAGTCAGTTGTGCTTCAATGCTCGAAACACTGAACAAAATTCTCAGCATGAATCTTGTGGAACAAGGAAAACTTGATCTTTACCCCGAAAATTTTGACCTTGTTGAACTGATTAAGGAGTTAAAAGACCGAAATCACCCTTCTTTGGAAAGAAAGAATATAAAGTTGAATTTAGAATTGCCCGAACAACTGGTAATTTTCTCGGATCGTAATTTTACGGGGCAGATCATCGACAATCTCATTTCGAATGCAATAAAATATTCATTTCAAGGAAGTGCTGTCGATATCCGGCTCAAAGTAACAGACGGTTTCGCTCAAATTGAGGTGGATGATCATGGTCAGGGAATACCAGCAGAGGAACTGCCGAATGTTTTCAAACGCTTCGCAAAAATAAGCAGCTCCCCTACTGCGGGTGAATCTTCCTCTGGTATGGGACTTTCAATAGTCCATATGCTGGTGAATCTTTTGAAAGGAAAAATCGAGTGCGAAAGCAGTGTGGGAGTTGGCACCCTTTTTACAGTGAGACTGCCATTGAAAATTGAGGATTGATGATTTATGAAAATTTACTTTATTGACGGAAACAACTTGATCGGTAAGATTCCCGATCTTAAAAATAAATTGAAAACAGACAAAACCTTTGTCAGGGAACAGCTTGCTTTTCGCCTCGACACGGTTTTTCTGAATTCAAGCAATACTGCAGTGGTCTTCTTTGATGGATTTATTAATGGTGTGATCAATACTAACAAGTTAAAAATTATCTACTCCGACTCCAGACCCGCTGACCTGGTGATCAAAGAGGAAATAAACAGATCAAAAAATCCGCGAAATATCGTGGTCGTTTCTTCAGATAATGAAGTGTATAACTATGGCAAGAAGTGCTCCTGCGATGTGTTGAAATCGGAAGAATTTTTTACACGGTTCTTTGGAACTGCTGTTGAAAAAGAGGAATCGGAGAAAATCAGCCTTCTCCAAAAACAAAATGATGAATTCAAAAAACTGTTCGGACTATAACCATGAAAATCCACCTGTTCTTTCTTTTAATAATTCTTGCTGTACCGGTTCTCTCACAAGAACCGTCTTCCGTGCATAAGAATGAACTTGACCACTACAATAAATATTTCACTCGAACCCCGGTTTCTGAAGCGGAAAACATTATCCCTCTTCAGTTTGACAAATCCCCTGCAGGTTCCAAGGTTGTATATGGCTTCCTCCCCTACTGGGAGTACCCCGGTGCCCTGTCATATCTCCGGTATGATCTCCTTACACACATATCGGCATTCGATTTCCAGATAGATTCCCTGGGAAATGTAACCAATCCTTCAGGCTGGCCCTGGACAAACCTTATCAATGCTGCACATCAGAATGGCGTAAAAGTTATTATGACTGCAGTTAATTTCACTCCTTCACAGATTCGTCACATTATCACCAACAGTGCTGCTAAGCAGAACTTCTTTTCAAAAGTAAAGGCCACCTTGGTTCAATACTCTCTCGATGGTGTCAACATAGATTTTGAAGGTCTTTACACGGCCGACCGCGGAAGTGTCATTAACGGTTTCATGACCGATCTTACTGCATATATTCATACTGAGCTGCCGGGAAAGGAAGTTTCTTTCGCCGGTCCTGCTGTTAACTGGAGCGGGTGGAACCTTGCGGGACTTGCAGCAGCCTGCGATTATATTTTCATCATGGGATATGACTTCTCAGGTTCCTGGAGCACTGTCACCGCACCCACAGCTCCTCTGACGGGTGGGGCTTACAATATCACCAACACAATCACAGTTCAGTATGGTGCCTGCCCTCCGGAAAAACTTGTTCTTGGTGTGCCTTATTATGGTTGTGAGTGGGTTTCAAATACCAATCAGCCCGGTGCCACCATAAGTTCATATCTTGGTCACCCGCGGTTTTATGCAGCCATGGATCAGTCGCAATACTATGGACTTCAGTGGCACACTGCCTCACAGACCGTTTATTATACGATTCCTGTTAACAACAAATACAACCAGGTCTGGTTCGATGACGGAAGAAGCACCGGCTTGAAATTTTCACTGGCCAAACAGTATAATCTTAAAGGTGTCGGAATGTGGGCTCTTGGTTATGACAGGGACAGACAGGAGCTTTGGACAGAATTGAACAAATATCTGAACCCATCATCGTTAGGTGAAGATGATAATTCACCGGAATCGTTTAAGCTGGCGGCGTATCCAAATCCTTTTAACCCTTCAACAACTGTAGCGTTCACGCATTCGGGAGAAGGGAATGTAAAAATCTCGATGTTCGATCTCCTCGGCAGAACAGTTATGGAGAAAGAATATGAAAACCTGCCACAGGGTGAGCATAAGGAATTTATCGATGCCCGGACATTAAATTCAGGAGTTTATTTTGTCAGGGTTTCCGGTTACACCAAATCCGGTATACAAACCTCAATTGTAAAACTTGTACTGACAAAATAGTATTTACCACAAATAAAAAAGCCATGATCATTTTTCATCTGACCATGGCTTTTTTTCTTTTTTTTTAATCTTCTATTCGGCTCTTAAAATCTCATCATATTTTGCCAGCCTTGGTGGATCGACACTTTTCAGCGTTTTAAAGATTGATTTTTCAGGATAATCCTTCAAATATTCGATAATTTCACCACTTTTTGCATCAAAAAACACTTTCAGATAGACACTTCTGATATCTATTTTCGATTTCATCTGCTCGAGAACTTTAATCATCTTTACGATAAGTTCCTGACCCTTGACTTTGTTTTTTGCAATGATGTCGATTCCTCTGTGGTACTCCGAGGTTGCATCGCGAAATGCCCTGTATTTATCATCGAGTATGTTCTGGATAAAATCAGCTTTGCTGTATGCGGCTCCGGCTTCCCAGCCAGTGGCTCTTCTTCCCGCTGCAAGATTCACAACATCAAATGCCTTTTGGAAATACGGCGTTCCTGACCCCTTCTCCCATGAATCCTGCTCGAGACCGATAATCACATATGCATAAAAATCAAGAAATGAAGTCAATCCGTTAAACAGATTCGCATCATAATAAATTGTCTGATTTTTTTCATAAACAAATGCCCAGTTAACATCATTTACAAGAAGCATCGGTGAAAATTTTTCACTTTTGTAAACTTTTCTCATGCTGGTGACCACTACCTGAGCGGTGTAGTTTGACTCATCAGCCCCGGTATTGAAGAAAATATTAAAGCTGCATTTAATTCTGTCATATTCCCAGGGTGATCCGCTGAATTTTGTGGTATTTAAGTAAGTCTGTACCATCGGTCCAAAATCGGCGAGTATTTCTCTGTACTTAATCGAAAGTTTTTCTGCATTAACATTCACCGTCGCATCCAGTTCCTGACTGAACAGTATGTTGAATGATAAAAAGAATAAAACAATCAGCTTCTTCATTTTTTGTCCAAATTTCTTATTTCCTGAGTGCAATTTATGCATATCAGTTTTACGGGCAAATTAAAAATATGTTCCATCCGGTTTTCGTTGATTACTAAATTCCAAAAACACCGCAGAGTATACCGGGAGGGGAATAAACCACAGAGCACACAAGTATGCAAATAAACCACAGAGCACACTGAGTTCACAGAGAAAGGAATAAAATTACTCTGTGCTCTCTGTGTGCTGCAATCGTCAACGAATTGAATATTTGGCCCCGTCAGGGGTCTCGTTTGGGTAGCAATCGGCAACGAATTGAAAATTTGGCCCCGTCAGGGGTCTCGTTTGGGTAGCATTCGTCAACGAATTGAATATTTGGCCCCGTCAGGGGTCTCGTTTGAGTAGCATTCGTCAACGAATTGAATATTTGGCCCCGTCAGGGGTCTCGTTTGGGTAGCAATCGTCAACAATTGAATATTTGGCCCCGTCAGGGGTCTCGTTTGGGTAGCAATCGTCAACAATTGAATATTTGGCCCCGTCAGGGGTCTCGTTTGGGTAGCAATCCGGTCACCTCAAATTCTCTGCGTAACTCCGCAAAATCTGCGTGAATCCGCGTCCTAAAAAATCTCTGTGATCTCCGTGTGCTCTGTGGTTTATTAGTCTTTATTTCATCAAAGCCATTTTAACCGTAAGTGATTTTGTCCTGCCGGAAATTGTATTTGTACACAAAACCTGACAGAAGTAGATACCTGAGGATTCAGTTCCCATATCGATATCCTGTTCAAAATATCCATGACTTAGAACCCCTCTTTCAATCTCCTTTACCTGTTCCCCCATAGCGTTAAAAACTTTTATCACAACTCTATTTTCTTCGGGAAGTGAAAAAGTCACCTTTGTTGAGGGATTGAAAGGATTGGGATAGTTCTGTTGAATTGAATAATTCTCAGGTACTTCGCCCAGCAATACTTCAACTTCATTTGAGTATTCAAATTCACCGTTGTAGTCTATTTGTTTCAGGCGGTAGTAGAGAATGCAAGGAGCTTTTGGTTCATAATCATCATATCCGTAGAAAATCTTACGGGTGGAGGTACCGGAACCTTTTGAGAAAGCAATGGTTTTCCAGTCTCCGTGTTTGTAGCGCCTTTCGATCTCGAAACCCATGTTGTTGGTCTCAGTCTCGGTTGTCCATTGAAGTACCACTTTATTACCAAACGGGAGTGCAGAAAATAATGATAGTTCAACCGGTGTGTTGCCGCGATTGCGGGTTTTCCATATTCCGGATCCCCCGGAATTAACTATTGTGACACCAATTCCTTCAAATAAATCATACATTCCCATCCATGAAAATTTGCTACTGTATGTAGGCAGGAATTCGTTTACTTTCCATGAAAAACCACCATCATAAGTTGAGTATAGTTTATTCGCACTAACATATATGCTAAGTGAATCTTTCATATAGATATAGGATGCGTTTCCCATTCCCGGGATGATCATTTCCGAAATCGTCGCTCCACCATCAGTCGTTTTATAAATTTTACTGTTAGAGGTTAAGAAGATGCCAAAATTGCTGTTAATGAAACTAATTTCCCGAAGGGTTAAACCAAGATTACTGAGTTGGTTCCAGGTGTTTCCATTGTCTGTGGTTTTATAAAGTGAAACATTACAAGCATAGCCTGTTCCGTCTTCGAACATGATTACTTGATCGAAGTTAATTCCTGAGACTGACAACTTTGTGTCCCAATTCCTGCCACCGTTGCTACTTGATAAGATAGTGGTTCCAGATGCAATCCAAATGGTGCCGTCTTCTTGGGTATATATATCATAGATCTGGCCTGTTGGTGATTGTGAAATAGAGTCCATAGTCAAGCAAAGGTCTTCAGATTTAGAGAAGACTTTATCGCTTGCCAGATAGACAAGGGAATCATTCACTATACTAATTTTTGTAGCTTTTCCTTTTTGCATTCTTCTTGTAGCCCAGTGGTTCCCCCGATCGGTAGAAACATAAAGCCTGCCACCTTCATCAGCAATTATCGCATAACCCGGATCGAGAAATGCAGCAGCAGAGTGATTTAAAAAAGTCTGGTCTGTTCTTATTTCCCATGGTTCATTGATATTGGGTCGGGAAACGACAAAAAATATTCCGTCTCCGAGGAGATAAACGCGATTTTCAAAAATTTTGACATCTTTATATTGGCGAGATACTCCAATCTGCGACACATATCGCCATGTAACTCCGGTATCTGTAGTATATAATAGTCCGTTTTCAAATTGGAGTGGGGATATGGCGGTTGTGGGATTTAAAAATTTAATATTAAAGGGAATACCTGCGAAATTAACCTCACCTAAGTCTTTGAATATCCATGTCAAACCTTTGTTTGTAGATGTTGCTAACAATGGGGCATAGTAACCTCGCCAAGGGTCAACCTGAATCCAACGGGCACTTCCCACAACCAGGATACTATCACTAATCTCATCAATGGTTTTTGGGGAGGAGATTCCTGGCGGATTGTACATGTTGGTGAAGGTAATTCCCCCGTCAGTTGTGTGGTGGATTTCTCCAGATGCAAAAACCCATCCTTTAAGAGCGTTTTTAAAATAAAACCCGCCAATATACTGCGCCGAGTCAATAATATTCCAGTTCACTCCCTTGTCAGTGGATTTTAATAAATAATAAACCACAGCTTCACCAGAACCATAATCGACAGAAGCATAAACGGTTGTGCTGCTGAGGAATTGGATTTTCTTCAAGTTTTGATATTGGGTTGGGAGATAGATCTCTGACCATGTTGACCCACCATCAGATGTAAAAATCATTTGGCTCGGGGAATTCAATCTGGCGAAAATATGGTTCTCATCAATAACAGATGCTTCTGTCAAACTGAGTATAGGGATTTGTTGTGCACGAAACCAGTTTCTACCCCCATCAGTGGTTTTTATTACATAACAACTATCGTCCGAATAGGCTGCAGTAAAATTCAATGAGTCGGTCATATGGAAGCTAAATACCTGCCCACTCAAGGGGTTGATTACTACACTTTCCCACTGCGAAAGCAGCAGGGAATTTATAGCAAACAGAAAAATTATCAATCGTTTCATTTTTATTTTTCCTTCGAAAATTATGTTTATTTCATCAAAACCATCTTAACCGTAAGCGATTTTGTCCTGCCGGAAATTGTATTTGTGCAAAGCACCTGACAGAAATACATCCCCGAAGATTGGTTAACCATCTCAAAATCCTGTTCAAAATAGCCATGACTGAGAACCCCTCTATCAATCTCTTTTACCTGTTCCCCCATTGCGTTAAAAACTTTAATCACAACTCTATTTTCTTCGGGAAGTGAAAAAGTCACCTTTGTTGAGGGATTGAAAGGATTGGGATAGTTCTGTTGAATTGAATAATTCTCAGGTACTTCGCCCAATAACACTTCCACTTCGTTTGAGTATTCAAATTCACCGTTGTAGTCAATTTGTTTCAGGCGGTAGTAGAGAATGCAAGGAGCTTTTGGTTCATAATCATCATATCCGTAGAAAATCTTAGGGGTGGAGGTACCGGAACCTTTTGAGAAAGCAATTTTCTTCCAATCGCCATACTTGTATTTTCTTTCAATCTCGAAGCCCATGTTGTTGGTCTCAGTCTCGGTAGTCCACTGAAGTGCAACTTTATTCCCAAGCGACACCGCCGAAAATCCCGACAATTCGACAGGTGTGTTTCCGCGGTTATTCGTTATCCAGATGCCTGTATCATAAAATGATATACCGACTCCTTCGAAATCATCGAACATATACATCCATGCGAACGGGTACTTCGGGAGTTGCGGGCTGAATTGATTGAGTTCCCAACTCAAACCACTGTTATATGAAGAGTACAATGACTTATACTTTATCAAATAGAATTTGAAAGGGTCCAAACAAAAAATATGGAATGGATCCGGTATGCCGGGAATTATTACGGGTTGAAGAGTCAATCCACCATCGTAAGTACGGTAAAACTCACCATTGAAACCCAGTATGAATCCATTTTTGCTGTCATAAAATTCCACACTGCGCAAATATGTAAATGGCATATTCAGTTGTAGCCATGAATTACCATAATTGCTACTTCGAAATACCTTATCCCCTATTGCATAGCATGTGCCATCTTCGAACACATCAATTTTATCGAAAAATTCATTATGAACACTTAATTTGGTTTGCCATGTCGCCCCCTGATCACTGCTGACTAAAATACTGTCGCCGCTCGCGAGCCAGATGTCTCCATTCGGCGCAACCTTAATAAAGCGAATTCGCCCGGATTGGATATGGGCGATTGGATCTATTGTATTACATTTGTCCAAAGAACGATAAACCGTATTACCATCAACAAGATAGATTAGTGAATCGGTTACGATAGAAATTCCGACTGGATAATCAACGGGAGATGATCTCTTACTCCAAGTATTTCCTCTATCGGTCGAAAAATACAGGAGACCTGGGTTAGCACCGATCACACACAAACCAGACTTGGAGAATGCAGCACATTCAGGAAATTCATAAAATTGATCCATTCGCAGATCCCAAGGTTGAGTGATATCGTTGCCTGAAACCAGGAATGATGAACCCCTGCCCGCAGCATAAAGCCTTCTGCCAAATAATTTCATGTCATTATACAAGTAATGCATTTCCGGGGGATTCCCTCTAGTCCATGTGACACCTTGGTCAGTCGTCATAATAACCCCTTTGTTCTGAATTGGTACAGCAATAGCCGTATTTTCATCAATGAACACCATCTTCTCAGGACTCCCCTCCCAATTCTGCTGAGAATAATCATGGTACCGCCATGTCTGACCTCTGTCTGTCGAAAATGCCATCTGAATGAATAATCGTGTTGTGTTAGGGGGGACAAAAACTGATCTGTAGCCACCGATCGCGATGAGAGTGTCGTGCAGAATATCGAATGATGTAATGGTTTGAAATCCTTCAGGCTTCGGAATTTGAGTGAATGTTTGCCCTCCGTCTCTGGTCTCTCTTAACTCTTTACCCATAACCCAGCCGTGATCCAGGTTGATGAATTTAACCCCGGATATGATCCCAACGCTTGAATCAAGCTCTGTCCAACTCATGCATCCGTCAGTAGTCTTCATAAGTTGCCCGTATCCCCCGGAATTCCCGGCGTAATTTCCAACAGCAATCGCTGTATCAGCGTTAAGGAACTGGATCGATTTGAGCATGCTGTATCTTGAGGGTAATGAGATATTCCTCCAGGAAACCCCACCATCGGTTGTCATTAGCAATGAATCTGTATTGGTAGCAGACTTGATCACAAAGATATTGTCTTTATCAATAACCTTGGCATCACTAACCCATGCAAGCGGGATATTCTGAGAATAAATCCACGATCTCCCCCCGTCACTGCTCCTTATGATTGCTGATTTACCATTATCATCATAGTTCCGCCGAAACACCGCAGAAATATTCAAGGAGTCTTCCAAATTGAAATCATAAATTGCCCCATACCAAGGTAAAAAATCGACTTTGGTCCACTGCGAGAATAAAACCGAATTAAACACTAAAAGTATGATAAACAATCTTTTCAAAATAATTTTCATTTTTTACTCACAGGAAAAGTTTTTTAACCTGATACATTATGTACAATTTCATCAGGAAACTATTTGGTCACTAATATTTTTATATGCTCGGTACCGGATTTTGTGATCAATCTAAAAAAATACACACCGGAAGTAAGCCCCGCGGTAACAAATTTTATTGAATTTTCGCCGACAGGAAAGTTATCATCAAGAATGTCGGCTACGGGTCTGCCAAGGATGTCATAAAGTGTTCCTTTAGCATGACCGGCAGCCAGCATATTAAATCGTATTGTCGCAGATTGGTTTCCCAAATTGTTGTTCAGAGATACCGGATTAGGAAATGACTTCAGATCTATCGAGACCGGGATTTGGGGATCATCCTCTATTAATCCAACGCTTGGGTCGAAACTTAAGGTGTTAAAGCCAATCGATGATGGCTGGGAGGCTAATTTTGGTCTGTAAAATTTATCGCGCAAAGTAAATCTGTATTTAAACTTGTAACCTGCTTTCATTTTTGTGCTATCGAGATTCACAGTGATGTTTGTTTTAGGCTTATCGGCAGATACTTTCTCAACCACTGTTGTAGTAGAATCTACTCCGTTTGTATAGAAATAACGAATGAAGAGTGAATCGTTAAAATTTATTCCGGGTATAGAATTTGAAAGTTGAGAGTTCAGGTCATGATTGGTGTTAACCGAAAAGGTTTTTACAAATTCCGCGGTCGTAATCTCAGGAGAAAATGAGATTCTCGGAATCCAATTTGTTGTATTGTATATTGTATCACCATTTTGGTTGAAACGAATCTGATCGAATGAGGAAAAACTCTCACTATCTCCACCGGTGTGTGATTGCCAACCGCTACGATGAAATGTAAAACCTCGACCTCTTTCAACAGTAAATGCTTCTTCGCTGCTTCCTGAGATTGTAATCTCACCAAAACTGTAGTGTCTCAGAGAATCTGTGCCCCAGACAGTAATTTCAACAGGGGAAGATCCACCCACATATCCTAAAAAAGTTTGATAGGGAGGGATGTTAAAATCTAACATCATATATTTATTACCATCTTTGAGATAATATAACTTGTTGTTTTCTTCATCCATCCCAAAGTACCAGCTTCGTGAAACGAAATAACCCTTATAGAATTTTATACCATCATGAATCACCATTGAATCAACTGATGCTTCATGTATGGATTTAACAGATGTGTAAAGTCCACCTGACCAAGAATTTAATTCTTTAATGTACTTATCCTTGTCTTGAAGGTTCATCACAAAAAATGGAGTGGTTTGAGCATAGATATTCAAAAAGGGAACCAGCAATAGTGTAAATGTGCTGATTATCAAGCGGAGTAATACTTCTCTTTTCATCTTTTTTATTCTCGTTTATTTAACCTCAGAGCACACAGAGATTGTATCGGGACGCAGATTCAGGCAGATTCAACGGATGAACGCAGAGCGAATTTGAATACCCAAAACCTTCTCTGTGTGCTCTGCGTGCTCTGTGGTTGTTATTTCATTTATTTCAACAAAGCCATTTTAACCGTAAGTGATTTTGTTCTGCCGGAAATTGTATTTGTACACAAAACCTGACAGAAGTAGATACCTGAGGATTCAGTTCCCATATCGATATCCTGTTCAAAATAGCCATGACTGAGAACCCCTCTATCAATCTCCTTTACCTGTTCCCCCATTGCGTTAAAAACTTTAATCACAACTTTGTTCTCCTCGGGGAGTGAAAATGTAACCTTTGTTGAGGGATTAAACGGGTTTGGGTAATTCTGAAATAACTTGAATTCAACCGGAGTAAGGTCTTTTTCTGAATGATAACCGGTTACTATAGAGTCATCGAGTACAAGATTAATTATAGTGGCAAAGTCTCCGGTTGCCCAAACTTGCTTTCCGTTCGAAAAAATTGACTCAAGGTCATGGCTGGAATTACTATTATGCTTCTTCCATGTGGTACCTCCATCAGAAGTGCTTAAAATAGCGCCATCTGCTCCTGCAACCCAGCCGTAAACAGGGGAAATGAAATGTGCTGCAAACAAGGAACTCTGTTGTCCGGTGTGACTTGATTTCCATGTTGCTCCCTGATTTGTTGTAATGAAAACATAGCCGGAGCTTGCTGTGATATATCCAAATTGTTCATTTAGAAATTTAACTGAAAAAAGTACTGCTTGTCCAATATTCTTGCTTTGCCAGGTAAATCCGGTATTAGTAGTTTTGTAAACATTTCCGTAGCTATCTGTCATAAAACCTAAAGTATCGTTTATGAAATAAATTGAATTTAAATCATTCTGTGTTACTGAGGGTTTCAAATCCCATGTGGAGCCCCCATCATAGGTTTGAAAAACTTCTCCCAGGGCACCTACGATGAATCCCCAATGTTCATCTATAAAATTTACATCGCGGAGTTCAAAGCCAAAAGTGTCGGCGGTTGCCCATTGCCAGCTCGCACCGGAATTGGTCGTTCTTCTTACATAGCCTGAATGGACCATGGTCCATGCATTATTTGAATCCAACAAATGTCCGGCCCAAACTCCTCTGGAAGTTGAATCGGTATCGAATCTTGCCCAGGTTTTACCGGCATCATAAGTTTTAAGGAGTCCTTTCTGGCCGATACACATACCGAAAGAATCGGAGAAAAACTTAATGTCAAAGTATGGCATAATCGTAGGGGGATCAAATTTAGACCATGTCGTTCCATTATTGTTTGTGTATACAATTAAACCATCATCTCCAACGAACACTGCGGCTGAATCATTACGAGCCTCGACAGCTATCAAGTGTGAAGCATGAAAAATTTTCTTTGATATCCAGGAAACCCCCTTATCTGTTGTCCTCATAGAATAATTATCACCTGTCACCCAGATATTGTTGGAATCAAGTGCAGAAATGGAGTAATATCTTCTGCCATCCGAGCGGAGGATTGTCCAGTTTCCACCTCCGTTGGTTGTTTTTAGAATATGTCCTCCCTCACCAACAGCAAAACCGAGCAGGCCATTGAAAAATTTGATGCCCCACAATGGACTTGTAGTACCACTTATCAGTGTTATCCAATTATTTCCAGCGTCAGTGGTTTTTAATATCATACCTCCTGCTCCGGTTATGAATCCTGTAAAAGGATCTAAAAACTGTATTGAAAGAATCTCTTCAGAAGGCCCATTCAACATTTTAGTCCAAGTGGTTCCGCCGTTAACTGATTTTAAGAGGGTTCCATCTTGACCCCCGGCCCAAACTGTATCAATAGAAGAATGTTCAACACATAATAAGTATTTTGTCACTCCTGACACCACTTTTTCCCATGATCTACCTCCATCAGTTGACTTAAGAACAGCACCGTTGTCTCCGACAGCAATACCGTTGAGAGGATTGTTAAAGGAGATACCTCGAATAAACACTCTTGAATCGGTATATATTGGCTGCCAGTTTGTACCACCATCGGTCGTATTCAAGAAAATACCCTGATCACCTCCGATCCAACCTGTGTCAGGATTCAGGAATTCAACTGCCCAAAAGTCGTTATTGGGCAACTGTGGATACTGGTATCTCCAATTTGTCTGAGAATAATTGTTAAAAGTAACAAGAACAAGTAGTAGAATAAAAAAAGTTAAATTTTTCATATCGCCCCCTGTTTAAGGTTCATATTATTGGATTGTGTACTCAAATATCTCATGTTCTCATCTCCTCTATTTCATCAAAACCATCTTCGTTGTCAGCGATTTCGTTCTGCCGGAGACAGTGTTTGTACAGAATACCTGACAGAAATAGATGCCTGATGGTGAGTCCCCCATCTCGATATTCTGATCGAAATTGCCGTGAGGGAGGATGCCGCGGTTGAACTCTTTTACCAGTTCTCCCATCGCGTTATATACCCTGATAACAACCTCATTCTCCTCGGGGAGTGAGAATGAAACTTTCGTATTTGGGTTGAACGGATTCGGGTAGTTCTGGTTGATAGCGTAGTTTTCGGGTACCTCACCGAGGATTACTTCAACTTCGTCAGAGTAGGAGAATCTGCCGTCATAATCGATCTGTTTCAGGCGGTAGTATAGTATCGCAGGGGCTTTTGCTTCAAGATCGTCGTAACCGTAATATATTCTCCTGGTGGAAGTCCCTGAGCCCTTTGAGAAAGCAATTTTCTTCCAATCGCCATACTTGTATTTTCTTTCAATCTCGAAGCCCATGTTGTTGGTTTCAGTCTCGGTAGTCCATTGAAGAACCACTTTGTTTCCGGATTGTGTTGCCGTGAACGCAGAGAGTTCGACGGGGGTGTTGCCGCGGTTGGAGGTTATAAATACATTTTCTTTGCTTCTTCCCAGAAAGATCCCATCAAGTTGATTGAACATATACATCCATCCGAACCAACCATAGTCGGGTTGAGTATTAAATTCATTTACCTTCCAACTCCACCCTCCATCGTATGTGCTGTACAGTTGATTCGCTAAAAGCATGAATGATAATGAATCGTGACAATGAATCATTTTCGGTGAAGTCATACCCGGAATTGTCAATTTTTCAAAAGTGATGCCTCCATCTCTGGTTCTGTAAAATGCATTATCCTGATTACCAATAAAACCGTTTTTACTATCATAAAAATCTAAAGAATATGCGGACTGTAGCGGAATCACTAGCCTCATCCACGAGCCACCATTGTTAGTTGTCTTAAAAACAGAACCATTTATTGAAGCATATACGGTCCCATCATCGAAAACCTCCAAATCGGAAAAAATAAAATATTCCGTTGACGAATAACGATTTATCCAACTCATCCCATGGTCACTACTGGAAAAAATATTCCCACTGTTTGTAAGCCAAATTTCCCCATTATTCTTGATTCGGAGATTGTTCGGATAAGGAGGTGCCTGAGTTACTGTATCAAAAGATAAAAAAAGATTATCAGTCTTAAACAGGTATTCAGAACCTGTCATATAAACCGTTGTATCGTTTGCGATTAAAACCGAGCTGGGATAAAAAACCGGGCAGAATTTTTTACTCCAGTTTTTCCCCTTGTCTTTTGATATGTAGATTTGCGGCGCAGCGGATATTGCAACCACTAAACCCGATCTGTTAAAATCAGCACAAGTAAACGGAGTATCCTCAGTTGCAATCCTTACCTCCCATGGTTCTGAGATTACTGGTCCTGACGCAACAAATGTTGCTCCACTACCGGCCGTATAAACCCTGCCGTTTAGAATCTGAAGGTCAGTGTAAAAGTAGCTGTTTTCCGGAAAGTTTCCTTCACTCCATGTTAAACCTTTGTCAGTGGTAATAAGAATACTTTTGGAGACTTCTGACCCAAACCAAGGTCTCAGAACGACAATTGTAGAGGAATCAATAAACCTGATTTTTTTTGGGTCGCCTTCAGCAGAATCACCATGATCTTTAAACCTCCATGTCGCCCCACGATCGGTTGAAAGGGCTGTTTGAACGATACGGGTCGAATATATTGGTGGGACAAAAAAGTAACGGTAACCGGCGAAAACGATATTATCGCCCCATGTATCTACTGTACTGATGGTCTCGATACCGCGTGGTGTCGGGAAGATGTTAAAAGTTGAACCCCCATCGGTGGTCCTGTAAACGCTGTTGCCGAATACCCAGCCGTTATTTATATCTTTAAATTCTATATCACGAAAATTACCGAGCGTAGTATCCAGAGTAGTCCAGTCAGTTCCTCCGTTGGTGGTTTTTAGTATTCTCCAAATCGGGCTTGAAATCGATCCCTGGTTTACATGTACATAACCGATGGCTGTGGTAAAAAATTGGACTCTAACTACTTCTACTGATGCGGGAAGAATGATGTTAGACCAGTTGTTGCCTCCATCCGATGTTTTAGCAATTAAGTTACCGGAACTTCCGAGCACACTGAAGTAATTCAAGGCATCAACAAAATTCAACTCATCACTAAGATTTGGGGGTAGATCATGAGTGTACCTCCAAGTTGTCCCCCCATCAGTGCTCCTGATAATTTTCTTTAAACTCCCCACCCTGTGAGTAGCGATAACATTTAAAGAATCTATCAGATAAAAACTCTTTATCGTTCCACTCATCGGAGTCAAATTAACATGACTCCATTGACCATTTAATATAAGATTAAAAACCAAAAAAATAATTGATGCATATTTCATAATATTGTTCCCTATTTATTTTACTAAAATAAAAATATTATAACAATTAACCTAATAATCTTGTTTTGGTATTGTTTTCTTCCTACCCATATATCGCAGCAGGGGCTGAACATTCAACCCCGCTACGGGGGTAGAATTATTTGTAGTTCGGTGATCATCTACGAATATCAAACCCCGCTACGGGGGTAATTCTACCCATATGTCGCCACAAGGGCTTTTTTGAAGGGGGTACCTGCGGTTCTACCCATATGTCGCCGCAAGGGCTTTTTTGGAGGGGCTACCTGCGGTTCTACCCATATATCGCCATAAGGGCTGAACATTCAACCCCGCTTCGGGGGTAGAATTAT